>NZ_JAVRHI010000200.1:0-37307 GCF_034105845.1 Streptomyces sp. CRN 30
GGCGGACCCGGCCGGGTCCGCCCCCTCCGCACATCCGTACGCCGTCGTCGCTACTTCTTCTTTGCGCCGCGCTTCTCGCGCACCCGCACCGAGATGTGGATCGGCGTGCCCTCGAAGCCGAACTCCTCGCGGAGCCGGCGCTCGATGAACCGGCGGTAGCCGGCCTCGATGAACCCGGACGCGAACAGCACGAACCGCGGCGGCTTGGTGCCCGCCTGCGTCCCGAAGAGGATGCGCGGCTGCTTGCCGCCCCGCACCGGGTGCGGGTGGGCCGCGACCAGCTCGCCGAGGAAGGCGTTGAGCCGGCCCGTCGGCACCCGGGTCTCCCAGCCCGCCAGGGCCGTCTCGATCCCCGGGACCAGCTTCTCCATGTGGCGGCCGGTGCGCGCCGAGACGTTGACCCGGGGCGCCCAGGCGACCTGGCCCAGCTCGGTCTCGATCTCCCGCTCCAGGTAGTAGCGGCGCTCCTCGTCGAGGGTGTCCCACTTGTTGAAGGCGAGGACGATCGCGCGGCCCGCCTCGACGGCCATCGTGACGATCCGCTGGTCCTGGACCGAGATCGAGTCCGAGGCGTCGAGGAGGATGACGGCCACCTCGGCCTTCTCGACGGCGGCGGCGGTGCGCAGCGAGGCGTAGTAGTCGGCGCCCTGCTGGAGGTGGACGCGCTTGCGGATGCCGGCGGTGTCGACGAACTTCCAGGTCACGCCGCCCAGCTCGATCAGCTCGTCGACCGGGTCGCGGGTGGTGCCGGCCAGCTCGTTGACGACGACGCGCTCCTCGCCCGCCACCTTGTTCAGCAGCGAGGACTTGCCGACGTTCGGGCGGCCGATCAGGGCGATGCGGCGCGGGCCGCCGACCGCGGCGCCGAAGGTCTGCTCCGGGGCCTCGGGCAGCGCCTCCAGGACGGCGTCCAGCATGTCGCCGGTGCCGCGGCCGTGCAGCGCGGAGACGGGGTGCGGCTCGCCCAGGCCCAGCGACCACAGGTAGGAGGCGTCGGCCTCACCGCTCGGGCCGTCGACCTTGTTGGCGCAGAGCACGACGGGCTTGCCCGCCTTGCGCAGCAGCCGGACGACGGCCTCGTCGGTGTCGGTGGCGCCGACCTTGGCGTCGACGACGAAGACGACCGCGTCGGCCGCGTCGATGGCGTACTCGGCCTGCGCGGCGACGGAGGCGTCGATGCCGAGGACGTCCTGCTCCCAGCCGCCGGTGTCGACGACCTTGAAGCGGCGGCCGGCCCACTCGGCCTCGTAGGTGACGCGGTCGCGGGTGACGCCCGGCTTGTCCTCGACGACCGCCTCGCGACGGCCGATGATCCGGTTGACCAGGGTCGACTTGCCGACATTGGGGCGGCCGACGACGGCGAGGACGGGCAGCGGACCGTGCCCGGCCTCCTCGATCGCGCCCTCGACCTCGTCGGCGTCGAAGCCCTCTTCCGCGGCGAGCTCCATGAACCGCTCGTACTCGGCGTCGCCGAGCGCCCCGTGGTCGTGCCCCTCGCCCGCGCCCTCGGAGTGGATGTCGTCGTTCATGAAGTCCGTACCTCGTTCATCGTGGTGATCGGTGGACACCCCTGTGCCGGGTGATCCACTACTCAAGTGTTACCTAGCGCCCGGTGAGGCGCCTGGCGTTCTCCAGGTGGGCGGTGAGCCGCTTCTGGATGCGCTCGGTCGCCTCGTCCAGCGCCTTGCGCGTACGTCGTCCGCTGCCGTCGCCCGCTTCGAACGGGTCGCCGAAGACGACGTCGACCCGAGAGCGCAGCGGCGGCAGCGCCTTTATCAACCGTCCGGGACGGTCGGTGCTTCCCAGGACGGCGACCGGGACGATCGGTGCGCCGCTGCGGACGGCGAAGTAGGACAGCCCGGCGCGCAGCGACGCGAAGTCGCCCTCGCCGCGGGTGCCCTCCGGGAAGATCCCGAGGACGCCGCCGGCCGACAGGACGTCCAGCGCCCGGGTGATCGCGGTCCGGTCGGTGCCGCCGCGGTCGACCTTCACCTGGCCGATGCCGGTCAGGAAGGGGTCGAGCGGCCCGACGAACGCCTCTTTCTTGATCAGGAAGTGCGTCGGCCGGGGCGCCACGCCCATGACCATCGGTCCGTCGATGTTGTGGGCGTGGTTGACGGCGAGGATGACCGGGCCGGAGGCCGGCATCTTCCAGGCGCCGAGCACCCGCGGCTTCCACAGCCCGTACATCAGGCCGACACCGATGCGCCGCCCGACCTCGGCGCCTTTGAGCGAGGGCAGGCTCACTTCCCGGCCCGCTTCTCCTCGACGAGGGTGACGACACACTCGATGACCTGCTGGAGCGTGAGGTCGGTGGTGTCCACCTCGACGGCGTCGTCCGCCTTGGCGAGCGGGGAGGTCTTGCGGCTGGAGTCGGCCGCGTCCCGCTTGATCAGCGCCTCGCGGGTGGCCCGGACGTCGGCGTCCTTCAGCTCGCCGCTGCGGCGGGCGGCCCGCGCCTCGGCGGACGCGGTGAGGAAAATCTTGAGGTCGGCGTCGGGCAGGACGGTGGTGCCGATGTCCCGGCCCTCGACGACGATGCCGGTCACCGCGGAGCCGGCGATGGCCCGCTGCAGCTCGGTGATCCGGGCGCGGACCTCCGGGACGGCGCTGACCGCGCTGACCTTGGAGGTGACCTCCTGGGTGCGGATCGGACCGGCCACGTCCACACCGTCGACGGTGATGGCCGGGGCGTCGGGGTCGGTGCCGGAGAGGATCTCGGGCTTGCCGGCCGCCGAGGCGATGGCCCGGGGGTCGTCGGTGTCGATGCCGTTGGTCACCATCCACCACGTGATCGCCCGGTACTGGGCGCCGGTGTCCAGGTAGCTCAGGCCGAGCTGCGCGGCGACGGCCTTCGACGTGCTCGACTTGCCCGTGCCGGAGGGGCCGTCGATGGCGACAATCACTGCCGGGGCGGTCGGGGCGGCGCCGTTTTCCACGAGGGGACACCTTCCTGGTGCGGTGTGGTGGGTGGTGTGCGGGGCACAGGTTCCGTCGGACGCGCCCCCGCACCAGGTTACTGGCTGCCCGGAGGGCCCTGGACCGGGCTCCCGGCCGGACGGGCGGCCGGCCCCGGCCCGGCGGTCACCGCCGACCGGTGCTCAACCCCGGTCCGGCCGTCGGCCCCGGCCCGGCGGTCACTGGCGGATCGCCCAGCCCCGCTCGCGCAGGGCCGCCGTCAGCACGGGGGCGGCCTTCGGGTCGACCATCAGCTGCACCAGGCCGGCCTGCTGCCCGGTGGCGTGCTCGATCCGTACGTCCTCGATGTTCACGCCGACCAGTCCCGCGTCGGCGAAGATGCGGGCGAGCTGGCCCGGCTGGTCGTCGATGAGGACGGCGACGGTCTCGTAGACGAGCGGAGCGCTGCCGTGCTTGCCGGGGACCCGGACCTGGCCCGCGTTGCCGCGGCGCAGCACGCCCTCGATGTCCGCGGCGCCCTGGCGGCGCTTCTCCTCGTCGGCGGACTGCAGCCCGCGCAGCGCCCGGACGGTCTCCTCCAGGTCGGCGGCGACGTCGCCGAGCAGGTCGGCGACGGGCCCCGGGTTGGCGGAGAGGATGTCGATCCACATCCGCGGGTCGGAGGCGGCGATCCTCGTCACATCGCGGATGCCCTGTCCGCACAGCCGTACGGCGGACTCCTCGGCGTGCTCCAGGCGCGCGGCGACCAGGCCGGAGACCAGGTGGGGCATGTGGGAGACGAGGGCGACGGCCCGGTCGTGGGCGTCGGCGTCCATCACGACCGGCACGGCCCGGCAGAACGAGACCAGCTCCAGGACGAGGTTGAGCACCTCGGTGTCGGTGTCCCGGGTCGGGGTCAGCACCCAGGGGCGGCCCTCGAAGAGGTCGGCGGTGGCGGCCAGCGGCCCGGACTTCTCCCGGCCGGACATGGGGTGCGTACCGAGGTACGCCGAGAGGTCGAGGCCGCGCTCCTCCAGCTCGCGGCGCGGCCCGCCCTTGACGCTGGCCACGTCGATGTAGCCGCGGGCCAGACCGCGCCCGATGGCGTCGGCGAGGATTCCGGCGACGTGCGCCGGCGGCGCGGCGACGACCGCGAGGTCGACGGGTCCGTCCGGGGCCTCGTGCGTGCCGGCGCCGAGCGCGGCGGCCGTACGGGCCTGCTCGGGATCGTGGTCGGCGAGGTGGACGGCGACGCCCCGCCGGGTCAGGGCGAGGGCGGCGGAGGTGCCGATCAGACCGGTGCCGATGACGAGTGCGGATCTCACTGGGCGATGTCCTTGCGCAGGGCCGCCGCGGCGCCGAGGTACACGTGGGAGATCTCGGCGCGGGGCAGGTCGGACTCGATGTGCGCGAGGACGCGGACGACCCGGGGCATGGCGCCCGCGATGTCCAGCTCCTGGGCGCAGATCAGCGGGACGTCGGTGATGCCGAGCTTGCGGGCGGCGGCGGCCGGGAAGTCGCTGTGCAGGTCGGGGGTGGCCGTGAACCAGATGCTGATCAGGTTGTCCGGGGTGAGGCCGTTGCGCTCCAGGACGGCGGTGAGCAGGGCGGACACCTGCTCGTCCATGTGACCGACCTCGTCCCGTTCGAGTTGGACGGCGCCCCGGACCGCTCGTACCGCCACGTCGCTGCTCCTCGCTGGTGTGTGCGTCGGCTGTGTGCGTCGGCTCTGCTTCCGTCCAGCGTAGTCAGGCCGTACGGGGCCGGGGTGCGGAGCCCGGTCACTGAGACGGCGTCGGGACGCCCCAGGGAGGGCGCGTTTTGCACCGCTGCTCCCGGTTGCTTCCTCTTCGCCTGGTTCGGTGCCATGCTCGTGCGGTCGGCAGGGCCGGCGGCCCCTCCCCCACACCCTCGGAGTGACGACATGACCCCCAGTGCGACGCGCCGCTCGGTTCTCCTCGCGACGGGCGCGGTGACGCTCACCACCACGGCCACGGCCGCCTGTGGCGGGGACGGCGACGACGAAAGCTCCTCCTCGGCGACGAGCGGTCCCGCCTCGGACGCGGCCAGCGGCTCCGCCTCCGCCGAGAGCCTTGCGGACACCGGTGACATCCCGGTCGGCGGCGGCAAGGTCCTCAAGGACGAGAAGGTGGTGGTGACCCAGCCGGAGAAGGGCGACTTCAAGGCGTTCTCGGCGGTCTGCACCCACCAGGGCTGCGTCGTGAAGGACGTCTCCGGCTCCACGATCAACTGCGCCTGCCACGGCAGCAAGTTCGCGATCGCCGACGGCTCGGTGAAGGCGGGCCCCGCCACCGAGCCGCTGCCCTCGAAGAAGATCACGGTGGACGGAAATTCCATCACCCTGGCCTGACCCGCCACGTACGCTCCCCGGCATGGATGCCGAGACCTTGGTGCGCGATCACACCGTCTACGCCTGTGTGACGGGGTCGCGCGCCTTCGGTCTGGCGACGGACGGCAGCGACACGGACCGCCGGGGCGTCTTCCTCGCGCCCACCGAGCTGTTCTGGCGGTTCGAGAAGCCGCCGACGCACGTGGAGGGGCCGGGCGAGGAGCGGTTCAGCTGGGAGCTGGAGCGCTTCTGCGCACTGGCCCTGCGCGCCAACCCCAACGTCCTGGAGTGCCTGTACTCCCCCCTGGTGGAGCACGCCGACGCCACCGGCCGCGAACTGCTCGCGCTGCGCGGGGCGTTCCTGTCCCGCCGCGTCCACGAGACGTTCACCCGGTACGCGGCGGGCCAGCGCCGCAAGCTGGAGTCCGACGTGCGCACCCACGGCGCCCCGCGCTGGAAGCACGCGATGCACCTGCTGCGGCTGCTGGCGAGCGCCCGGGACCTGCTGCGCACGGGCGTCCTGACGGTCGACGTCGGTGACGCCCGGGAGGAGCTGCTCGCCGTGAAGCGCGGCGAGGTGTCCTGGTCCGGGACCGAGAGGCGGATGGCCCGGCTGGCCGAGGAGTGCGACGCGGCGGTGGACCGCAGCCCGCTGCCCGCCGCACCGGACCGGCGCCGCGTCGAGGATTTCCTCGTCCGCGTCCGCCGGGACTCCGCACGCGCCGCCTAGGCGTCCCAGAGGGCGCCCAGCGCCACCAGGTCCCCCCGGTACTCGATCCGGTCCGCCCACGCCGCGGGCCAGGCGTCCGCGCCCAGGTGGGCCCCCGCGAAGGCGCCCGCGAGAGCGGCGACGGAGTCGGAGTCGCCCGAGGAGCAGGCACCACGCCGCAGGGCGGTGAGGGGTTCGTCGACGAAGAGCAGGAAGCAGAGCAGTCCGGCCGCCAGCGCCTCCTCGGCGATCCAGCCCTGGCCGACCGCGAGGCAGGGGTCGGTCTCGGGCGAGACGGTGCGCACGGCGTGGCGGAGCCGGTCGAGCACCTCAAGGCACTCGTCCCAGCCGCGCGCGATGAACGCCTCCGGCGACGGGTCCCCGGCCCGCGTCCACAGGTCGCCCAGCCACCGCTCGTGGTACCGGCCGCGGTGGTCGAGGGCGTACGAGCGGAGCAGTCCGACGAGTCCGGCGGGTTCGGCGCCCTCGGCGAGCAGCCGTACGGCGTGCGCGGTGAGGTCGGAGGCGGCGAGCGCGGTGGGGTGCCCATGGGTGAGGGCGGCCTGCAACTGGGCGGCGCCGGCCCGCTGTTCGTCGCTCAGTCCGGGTATCAGCCCGACCGGCGCGACCCGCATGTTGGCGCCGCACCCCTTGGAGCCGATCTGGCTGGCGTCCTGCCAGGGCAGCTCCGTCCGCTCCAGCAGCGTGCAGGCCCGGATGCAGGTGTTGCCCGGGGCGCGGTTGTTGTCGGGCGACCGGTTCCAGGCGATGAACTCCCGCCGTACGGGTTCGGTCATCGTCTCGGGGCTGAGCGGACCGAGATCCGTCGCGGTGCGCAGGGCGCGGCCCAGCGCCAGGGTCATCTGGGTGTCGTCGGTGACGAACGCGGGGTCGGGCAGCGCCATCTCCCGCCAGGGCCCGCACTTGGCGAGGATCGAAGGGACGTCGTCGAACTCGGTGGGGAAGCCGAGGGCGTCCCCGAGGGCGAGCCCGGTGAGGGCACCGGAGGCGGCACGCCCGGTCACGGCGGAGGTCATGCGGAGGGTCCTTCCAGAGACGGGCGGGGCGAACCGGACAGGCTCGTCGGGCGGAGCAGCGGCGGGTGCAGGGCCGCGGCCGGGCCCGCCCGGTAGAGCGCGGCCGGTTTGCCGCGGCCGCCGGTGAGGCGCCCGGGACCCGGGACCGCCTCGACGAAGCCGGGGGCGGCGAGGACCTTGCGGCGGAAGTTGGGCCGGTCCAGGGAGGCGCCCCAGACCGTCTCGTAGACCCGCTGAAGCTCGCCGAGGGTGAACTCGGGCGGACAGAAGGCGGTGGCCAGGCCGGTGTACTCCAGCTTGGCGCCGACGCGGTCCCGTGCGTCCGCCAGGATCGTGTCGTGGTCGAAGGCGAGACCGCGGGCCTCGTCGTACGGCACCCAGCGGGCCGCCGCCGCGTCGCCGCCCGCGCGCGGATCGGGAGGGCCGGGCAGCAGCGCGGCGAAGGCGACGGAGACGACCCGCATCCGGGGATCGCGGTCCGGCTCGCTGTAGGTGCGCAGCTGCTCCAGGTGCAGCCCGGTCACGTCGTCGAGCCCGGTCTCCTCGGCCAGTTCACGGCGGGCCGCCGTCTCCGCGGACTCCTCGGGCAGCAGGAAGCCGCCGGGCAGCGCCCAGCGCCCTGACCAGGGCTCGTGGCCCCGCTCGACGAGCAGCACGTGCAACGCGTCGGCGCGGAGCGTGAAGACCGCGAGGTCGACGGTGACGGCGAAGGGCTCGTAGGCGTGCTTGTCGTAACCGTGCTTGTCGTAGCCGTGCACAGCGGCCCACCCCCTTAATAGTCATCCCGACTATAAAGAGGGTGGGCCGGTACGTCCAGGGAACGGCTAGAGGTCGACCTCCTGCATCAGCATCCCGACCTCGGTGTTGGACAGCCGCCGCAGCCAGCCCGACTTCTGGTCGCCCAGGGTGATCGGCCCGAACGCGACCCGCACCAGCTTGTCCACCGGGAACCCGGCCTCGGCGAGCATGCGCCGCACGATGTGCTTGCGGCCCTCGTGCAGGGTGACCTCGACCAGGTAGTTCTTGCCGGTCTGCTCGACGACCCGGAAGTGGTCCGCGCGCGCGTAGCCGTCCTCCAGCTGGATGCCGTCCTTCAGCCGCTTGCCCAGGTCGCGCGGGATCGGGCCCACGATGTGCGCGAGGTAGGTCTTCTTCACGCCGTACTTGGGGTGGGTCAGCCGGTGCGCCAGCTCACCGTGGTTGGTGAGCAGGATGACGCCCTCGGTCTCGGTGTCCAGCCGCCCGACGTGGAAGAGCCGCGTCTCGCGGTTGGTGACGTAGTCCCCGAGGCACTGCCGCCCCTCCGGGTCCTCCATCGTGGAGACGACACCGGCGGGCTTGTTCAGCGAGAAGAACTGGTACGACTGGGTCGCGACCGTCAGGCCGTCGACCTTGACCTCGTCCTTCTCCGGGTCGACACGCTTGCCCTGCTCCAGCACGATCTCGCCGTTGACCTCGACGCGGGCCTGCTCGATCAGCTCCTCGCAGGCGCGCCGGGAGCCGTAGCCGGCGCGGGCGAGGACCTTCTGCAGCCGCTCGCCCTCCTGCTCGGCGCCCGGGAAGGTCTTCGGGAGCTTCACGTCCTTCTTGCCGGCGTACCGCTCGCGGTTGCGCTCCTCGGCGCGCGCCTCGTACTCGCGGGAGGTGGCGGGCGCCGAGCGGCTCCGCTGCTGCTGGGGCTTCTTCGGGCCGCCCTTGGCCCCGCCGCGCGCGGCACCGCCGCGTCCCGACTTCGGGCCGTCGGGAGAGCCGCCGGGACCGACGTCGTAGCGGCGCTCCTCCGGGCGGGGCTTGCGGGGGCGGCCCTGCCCCTGCTTCTGGTCCCTGTCGTTACCGGCGCCGCGGTAGTTCCCGCGCCCGCCGCTCTTGCCGCTGCCGCTGCTTCGCATCAAAGTTCCGTCGTCGTGTTGGTCGGGTCCGTCGTGTGGTCCTCGTCCGCGTCGGGCGCGTCCGGGTCGAACGACGGAACGCCTTCCCGGGTCTCGGCCTCGATCGCCTCCGCCTCCGGGAGGAAGGGCGCGAGCTGAGGGAGCTCGTCCAGACCGGTGAGGCCCATCCGCTCCAGGAAGTAGTTCGTCGTCACATACAGGATCGCACCTGTTTCGGGTTCCGTGCCCGCCTCCTCCACCAGACCCCGCTGGAGGAGGGTACGCATCACGCCGTCGCAGTTCACACCGCGCACGGCGGAGACCCGGCTGCGGCTGACCGGCTGCCGGTAGGCGACGACGGCGAGGGTCTCCAGGGCGGCCTGGGTCAGCCGCGCCTGCTGGCCGTCCAGGACGAAGCCCTCGACGGCCGCGGCGTACTCGGGCCGGGTGTAGAACCGCCAGCCGCCCGCGACCGGCCGCAGCTCGAAGCCGCGGCCCTGCGCGGTGTACTCCTCGGCCAGCTCCCGCAGGGCGCCCGCGATCACGCGCCGGGGCCGCAGCAGTATCTTCGCCAGGTGCTCCTCGGTCGCGGGCTCGTCGACCACCATGAGGACGGCCTCCAGGGCGGGCTTGAGATCGAGTCCGGCGACTTCCTCACTCACGTCTGCTTCTCCTCGTCGGAATCGTCGGAATCGTCGGACCCGTCGGACTCCGCGGGCCGCTCCGGCGGCCGGTCGAACTCGTCGGTCACCGTCGGCCGCTCGTCCCCGTCCCCGCCGGTCCAGCGCACCAGCAGCTCCCCGAGGGCGGTCTCCTGGTCCAGCGCGACGGCCTTCTCCCGGTACAGCTCCAGGAGCGCCAGGAAGCGCGCCACGACGGTCAGGGTGTCGTCGGTGTCCGCGACGAGGTCCCGGAAGCTGGCCTCGCCCGTCTCCCGCAGCCGCGCCACCACCACCCCGGCCTGCTCCTGCACGCTGACCAGCGGCGCGTGGATGTGCTCGACGTACACCTGCGGCCTGGGCTTCGGCTGCATCGCCTTCACGGCGAGCCGCGCGAACCCTTCCGCGCCGATGCCGAGGACGACCTCGGGCAGCAGCTCGGCGTGGTGCGGCTCCAGTCCGACGGTACGGGGGTACCGGCGGGCCTCCGCGTCGAGGCGGCCGGTGAAGATGTCCGCGATCCGCTTGTACGCGCGGTACTGCAGGAGCCGGGCGAACAGCAGGTCCCGGGCCTCCAGCAGCGCCAGGTCGGCCTCGTCCTCGATCTCGGCGGCGGGCAGCAGCCGCGCGGCCTTCAGGTCGAGCAGCGTGGCGGCGACGACGAGGAACTCCGTCGTCCGGTCGAGGTCCCAGTCGGACCCCATCGCCCTGATGTGCGCCATGAACTCGTCGGTGACCTTGGACAGCGCGACCTCGGTCACGTCCAGCTTGTGCTTGGTGATCAGCTGGAGCAGGAGGTCGAAGGGCCCTTCGAAGTTGGCGAGCCGCACGGTGAAGACCCGATCACCACCACCGCCACCGGCGTCGACACCGGCACCGACATCGGCATCGGCACGAGCACCGGGGTCCTGATCCCGGGCGGGAACCGCTGCGGATTCCGGGTCCGGCACGGGTTCCGGGCCGGTCACCGGTTCTGATTCCGGTACGGGTTCCGGTTCTGGTTTCGGTACGGGTTCCGACTCCGAGACAGGTTCCGGCTCTGGCTCCGGTACAGGTTCCGGGTGCGGCGCGGGCGGCGGCTCGGGCGCGGGCGACGGCTCCGGTACGGGGGTGCCGTCGGGCTCGGGTCGCGGCTCGGGCGCCAGCGCCCCGCGGCCCAGCGCGCGCCGACGGCCACCGGAGTTCCCGGCCCGGGATGCGGAGGCGTCGTTCGAGGTCATGACCTCCGCAGGCTACCGCTTACCGCCCGCGCAGCCGGCGTACCAGGATGCTGGCGTCCCCGCGGGATTCCAGGTCGGCGAGGACCACGGCGACCGCCTCGCGGACGATCCGGCCGCGGTCGACGGCCAGCCCGTGCTCGCCCCGGAGCACCAGACGGGCGTGCTCCAGGTCCATCAGCTCCTCGGCCGAGACGTACACGGTGATCTTCTCGTCGTGCCGCTCGCGGCCGCTCGGCCGGCGTGCCGCGGCCCGGCCGCGCTTGCGGGACTGCCCCGCGGCGGCCGGATCCTCCGGCGGCTCGGCACCGGACCGCCGCGCGGTGCGCTCCGCGCCCCGGCTGTGCGGCTCGCCGCCCTCCTGCGGATCGGCGTCCGCGGCCACGTGCTCGGCGCCCCGGCCGTCGCCCCCTTGCGCGGGCACCGACTGCGGCGCGTCCTCGGCGGCCGCCGGGTCGCTCTCCCCGGCCGGCGCCGGTACTCGCGCGTCGCCGCCCGCCTGGCGTCGTGGGGTGGACGCCTGCAGCGCCATGCCCCCGGTCGTGCGGAAGAGTTCGTCGGCCCCCGGCAGACTCACTCGGCGTGACACCGGGCGAGCACCTCCCTGGCGAGCTGGCGGTAGGCGGCGGCACCGACGGAGTTGGAGGCGTACGTGGTGATCGGCTCACCGGCGACCGTGGTCTCCGGGAAGCGGACCGTGCGGCCGATGACCGTGTGGTAGACGTGATCGTCGAACGCCTCGACGACCCGCGCGAGCACCTCGCGGCTGTGCACCGTACGGGAGTCGTACATCGTGGCGAGGATGCCGTCCAGCTCCAGGTCGGGGTTGAGCCGCTCCTGGACCTTCTCGATCGTCTCGGTCAGCAGGGCGACACCGCGCAGCGCGAAGAACTCGCACTCCAGCGGCACGATCACCTTGTGCGCGGCGGTCAGGGCGTTGACCGTGAGCAGGCCGAGCGAGGGCTGGCAGTCGATCACGATGTAGTCGTAGTCGTCCATCAGCGGCTTCAGGGCGCGCTGCAGCGTCGACTCGCGCGCGACCTCGCTGACCAGCTGGACCTCGGCCGCCGACAGGTCGATGTTGCTGGGCAGCAGGTCCATGTTGGGGACCGCGGTCTTCAGGAGCACCTCGTCGGCCGCCATGCCCCGCTCCATGAGCAGGTTGTAGACGGTCAGGTCGAGTTCCATCGGGTTGACGCCGAGACCGACCGACAGCGCGCCCTGCGGGTCGAAGTCGACGAGCAGCACCCGGCGCCCGTACTCGGCGAGCGCGGCACCCAGGTTGATGGTCGACGTCGTCTTGCCGACGCCGCCCTTCTGGTTGCACATCGCGATGATCTTCGCGGGACCGTGGTCGGTCAGCGGGCCCGGGATCGGGAAGTACGGCAGCGGGCGTCCGGTCGGGCCGATGCGCTCACGGCGCTGACGGGCCGCGTCGGGCGCGAGCGTGGCCGCGTACTCCGGGTCCGGCTCGTACTCCGCGTCGGGGTCGTAGAAGTGCCCCTCGGGCAGTTCGTCGTAGTCGGCGAAGTGGTTGCGGGGCGCGCCACTTCCGTCGCCGGCCATGGCGTTCACGTGTTGGCCATCCATACTCGAATGTGCTGCTGTCTGACTCGGGTGTGCTGTCTGGGTCGCCTTCGGACTCTGGCGGGCTGCGAAGGTGCGTACAGCGACGGAGCCGACAGCCTCGAACCGCCCGGGGCTCTGGCCCCTCGCAGGCATTCCTGGTTGACCACCCCCGGGAGTAAATGTCGACTCATTCACAAGTCGTCTTACCTCCTTGGTGACCAGGAAACTTCTAGACAGGTCAGCGTGGCACCATGCCGACGTTTGGCGACTCTATGGCGTGTCGGCGGTCCGCAGCAACACAATCCGCCGGACCCGGCCCGATGTGTCGGCGATGAAACACCCCCCTGTCAAGGGCGTACGGCCGTCGCACAGTGGGTTTCACGGGTGTACGAATCGGATCAAGCGTTACGTTCGAGGCGAGTTGGCCGAGAACCGCAAAGTGACCATACACACACCTGGCCGGACCTTGTCGACAAGGTCCGGCCGGGCGCGTGGCATTGACGGCACGTGTTGACGTATCGCCTTTGCCGGATGACGACTTAACCGGCTCGGCGGCTCGCTCGGGTCAGCCGAGCAGGGTGGAGAGTTCCACGTGGTCGAGGCCGTGGGCCTCGGCGACCTCCTTGTGAACGACCTTGCCGTCATGGGTGTTGAGACCCTTGGCGAGCGCCGGGTCGCGGCGCAGCGCCTCGGCCCAGCCGCGGTCGGCCAGTTCCACGATGTACGGCAGCGTGGCGTTGGTCAGCGCGTAGGTGGAGGTGTTGGGCACGGCGCCGGGCATGTTGGCGACGCAGTAGAGGACCGAGTCGTGGACCGTGAAGGTCGGCTCGGCGTGCGTGGTGGGGTGGGAGTCCTCGAAGCAGCCGCCCTGGTCGATGGCGATGTCGACAAGGACACTTCCGGGCTTCATCCGGGACACCAGTTCGTTGGTGACCAGCTTCGGGGCCTTGGCGCCCGGGATGAGGACCGCGCCGATGACGAGGTCGGCCTCCAGGCACGCCTTCTCCAGCTCGAAGGCGTTGGAGACCACGGTCTGGATCTTGGTGCCGAAGATCTTGTCGGCTTCCCTGAGCTTGTTGATGTCCTTGTCGAGCAGGGTCACGTGAAAGCCGAGGCCGACGGCGATCTGCGCGGCGTTCCAGCCGGAGACCCCGCCGCCGATGACGACGGCCTTGCCCGCCAGCACACCGGGGACGCCGCCCGGCAGCACGCCTCGGCCGCCGTTGGCCGCCATCAGGTGGTAGGCGCCGACCTGCGGGGCGAGGCGGCCCGCGACCTCGGACATCGGGGCGAGCAGCGGCAGCGCGCGGTTCGGCAGCTCGACGGTCTCGTAGGCGATGGCGGTGGTGCCGGACTCCAGGAGGGCGTCCGTGCACTCGCGGGAGGCGGCGAGGTGGAGGTAGGTGAAGAGGGTCTGGTCCTTGCGGAGGCGGTGGTACTCCTCCGCGATCGGCTCCTTGACCTTCAGCAGCAGGTCGGCGGTGGCCCAGACCTCGTCCGCGGTGCCGAGTACGGCCGCCCCGGCGGCGACGTACTCGGCGTCCGGGATGGAGGAGCCGGTGCCGGCGCCGCGCTCGACGACGACCTGGTGACCGTGGCGCACCAGCTCGTGGACGCCGGCGGGGGTGATGGCCACCCGGAACTCGTTGTTCTTGACCTCGCGGGGAATGCCGACCTTCACGTCGATCACGGTCCTTGGCTCAGGGGGTGGGGCAATTCATTGCATACCCGGGCATGCCGGGCACACCGGGGTGGACCGCAGGAGAAGGTGCGGCAGAGCCAGTTTAATGAAGGTGTTCCCGCTGTCTAGCCTTTCATTGCATCAATCTTCGGCGGGGACGCTACGGATTTCGTAGGTGTTAGAGCGGTGTTCCGCCTGAGAGTCGCCCTCCGGCCCCGCCGCGGGCCGGTCGCCGGCCCCGTCGTCCAGCAACCGGTCCCCCTGGCTGCGGTGCAGCCCGGCCGCGACGGGGTCGCCGAGGTGCTCCAGGGTGTCGGCCAGTCTGAGGTGCAGCGCCGCCTGGAGCCGGAGGTCCTCGGCCCGCCGCGCCCACTCGACCGCCTCCTGACAGGTCCGCAGCGACTCCTCCGGGCGCCCGGCGTACTCCTGTACCCGGGCCAGCTCGCTCAGGGCACGGGCCTGCGCGGCCACGTCCCCGGTCCTGCGGTGCCCGGCCACCGCGGCGCGCCAGTTGCGCAGCGCCTCGCCGTACCGGCCGGCGTAGGTGTGCGCGGCGGCGGTCCGGCCGTAGAGCCGGGCGGCGTCCGCGCGCTCGTCCCGGGCGAGCCGCTGGGCCAGCGCCCGGCCGAACCAGTCCGCGGCCCGGTCGTAGTCGCCCAGCTCCAGATGGGCGCCGCCGACGGATTCCATCGCGCGGCCGGTCGCGTACGGGTCGTTCGCCTCGCGTCCGGCGTCGAGCGCGGCCCGGTAGCGCACCAGCGCCTCGGCCGTGCGGCCGGTGCGGGCGTCCAGGTCGGCGAGGTTCAGCAGCGCCGCGGCCCGCTCCCGGGGCAGGTCGCGCCGGTCGGCCACGTCCAGGACCAGCCGGTGGATGCCGTACAGGTCGGGCGCGGCCGCCTGGGTGCCGACGTGCGCCACCATCGCCCGGACGAGCTGCGACATCAGCCGGCGGGCCAGGGTGTCCAGCTCGCCGTCGGCGACCGCGAGACGGGCCGAGGCCAGCAGCGCGGGGCGGCGGACCCGCAGCCACTCGGCGGCGGCGCGGGGGGTGTCGAAGCGCAGGGCGCGCGGCATGCCGAGGAGCTTCTCGCGGGCCTGCGCGCTGTCGGTCTCGGTGATGGCGCGGCAGGACTGCAACAGCCGGACGGTCCGTTCCAGCATCCGGGCACGGGCCAGTTGCAGTTCGGCGGGCCGGTCCTGGGTGCGGGCGAGGGCCGCCAGCAGGGGGTGCAGGCAGCCGGGGACCTCGTACTCGGGCAGCGGCGAGTCGAGCGGGCGCAGCGCCCCGAGGGCGACGAGGTCGTCGAGGGCGGTGCGGGCGTTGCCGACCGAGCAGCCGGCGAGGGCGGAGGCGGTGTGCGGGTCGACCAGTCCGGCCGGGGCGAGAGACAGCAGTCTCAGCATCCGGGCGGCGGCGCTGGGCAGGGCGGCGTGGACGAGCTTGAGGACCCGGGCGACCGGGTCGCTCTCGTCGGTCTCCGCGTGCAGCTGCTTGGCGAGGTCGGCGACGGCCGCCTTGGGCCGGGCGGCGAGCCAGCCGCCCGCGAGTTCCAGCGCGGCGGGCCGGCCCTGGCACTCCTCCACCAGGGACTCGGCGGCGCGGGGGTCGACCGTGATCCGCACCGAGCCGATGCGCCGCTGGATCAGTTCCACGGCGGACTTGGCGTCCAGGCCGCCCAGGGTGCAGGGGCGGACGTCCGCGATGCCGGTCAGCGGTCCCTCGGAGACGGCGACCACCAGGCAGCCGGGGCTGTCCGGGAGCAGCGCGTCGACCTGTTCGGCGTCGGCGGCGTCGTCCAGCAGGAGCAGGGCGCGGCGCCCGGTCAGGGCCGTCCGCAGTTCGTCGGAGAGGTCGTCCTCGCCGGCGCCGGGCGGGGCCGTGCGGCCCAGCGCGGTGAGCAGGTCCCGGGCGAGCCGGCCGACGGGCACGCGCGTGCCGTCCGGTTCGCTCAGCCGGGCCCGCAGCACCCCGTCCGGGTAGCCGTCCGCGACCTTCTCCGCCAGCTCCGCCGCGAGAGCCGTACGCCCCGACCCCGGCCGGCCGGCGACGAGCAGCACCCGCGCGCGGGGAGCCTTGCGGCCGGAGAGGGTGTCGAGGCCCGCGCGCTCGATGTCCGCGCGCAGCTCCTTCAACTCCCTGGTGCGGCCCAGGAACCGATCCTCTTGAGCAGGGTCGTCCGTCAGCCGCACGCTGTCCGTGTCCACCGCCTGATCCGTCACGGGCCACACTCCCGATCCCACCGCGCACCGGCCCGCCGGAACTCCCGGTTCGGGCGGTTTCCGAGCCTAGTTCAGGCGCGGGCGCGTTCCGGGAGACGCACGGCGGCAAGGTCCCCCGATCGGATCAGAAGATCGTCATACGGAAGCCGGTCACCCCGCCGGGGGCCACCGGGACGCCTCAGGCGTCCAGCGGACGGGACACCTCAGGCGTCGAACGGACGTGCGGGCCACTCCGCCAGAGCCGGCCGCAGCGCGTCGAGCCCGTCATCGTTCTCCGCGGCGACCAGCGAGAGCACTCCCACCACGAGGCAGTTGTTGTGCAGGTCACCGGCGAGGACCCCGCGGACCAGATCGGGCACGGACACCCGTGCCAGCTCCATGTCCGCCTCCTCGTCCTCGACCTCGAACCGTTCGCCCTCCGCCTCGGACAGCTCGCGGGCGAGGAAGATCCGCACCGCCTCGTCGCAGCCGCCGGCCGTGGTGTAGACGTCGGTCAGCACCCGCCAGTCCTCGGCCTTGACGTGCGCCTCCTCGTACAGCTCGCGCTGGGCGGCGTGCAGCGGGTTCTCCCCGGGGACGTCGAGCAGCCCGGCCGGGATCTCCCACAGCTTGTGGCGCACCGGATGGCGGTACTGGCGCAGGACCAGGACCCGGCCCTCGTCGTCCAGGGCGAGGACGGCGACGGAACCGGGGTGGACCTGGTAGTCACGCTTGACCACGGTGCCGCCCGGCATGACCACCTCGTCCGTGCGGACGGAGGTCTTGTTGCCCCGGAAGGGGATCTCCGTCGCCCGGATCTCCCACTCCTCGGGGGTGTCCTTGATGGTCATGCCCTGTTCCTTCCAGAGGTACTTCCGGCAGGTACTTCCAGCGGTACGCGAAAGCCGGGGCGGGTCCGGTCTGAACGGACTCGCCCCGGCCACCGTACAACTGTCGTGTTACTTCGCGGTCTTCCGCTCGACAGCCGCCTTGACCAGCCCCGCGAACAGCGGGTGCGGGCGGGTCGGCCGCGAGCGCAGCTCCGGGTGGGCCTGCGTGGCCACCAGGTAGGGGTGGACCTCGCGCGGGTACTCGACGTACTCGACGAGCTTGCCGTCCGGGGAGGTGCCCGAGAAGACGATGCCCGCCTTCTTCTCCAGCTCCGCGCGGTAGGCGTTGTTCACCTCGTAGCGGTGGCGGTGCCGCTCCTCCACGTACTCCTTGCCGTCGTACACCTCGCGCACGATCGAGCCCTCGGCCAGCTTGGCCGGGTACATGCCGAGCCGCATGGTGCCGCCCATGTCGCCCTCACCGGCGACGATGTCGAGCTGCTCGGCCATGGTGGAGATGACCGGGTGGGCGGTGGCGGGGTCGAACTCGGTGGAGTTGGCGTCGCCGATCCCCGCGAGGCTGCGCGCGGCCTCGACCACGATGCACTGCAGGCCCAGGCAGAGACCGAGCAGCGGGATCTTGTTCTCGCGGGCGTACTTGATCGCACCGACCTTGCCGAGCACGCCGCGGTCGCCGAAACCGCCCGGGATGCAGATGGCGTCGACGTCACCGAGCTGCGCCTGGGCGCCGGCCGGGGTCTTGCAGTCGTCCGAGGTGACCCACTTGATCTTCACGCGGGCCTTGTTGGCGAAGCCGCCCGCGCGCAGCGCCTCGGTGACCGACAGATAGGCGTCGGGCAGGTCGATGTACTTGCCGACCAGCGCCATCGTGATCTCGTGGTCGGGCTTGTGGACGCGGTCGAGCAGGTCGTCCCAGGTCGTCCAGTCCACGTCGCGGAACGGCAGGTCCAGCTTGCGGACGACGTAGGCGTCGAGGCCCTCGGCGTGCACGACCTTCGGGATGTCGTAGATCGAACGGGCGTCCGGGCAGGCGACGACGGCGGCCTCGTCGACGTCGCACATGAGCGAGATCTTGCGCTTGATCGCGGTGGGGACCTCGCGGTCGCAGCGGAGCACGATGGCGTCCGGCTGGATACCGATGTTGCGCAGCGCCGCAACCGAGTGCTGTGTCGGCTTCGTCTTCAGTTCACCGGAAGGTCCGATATACGGCAGGAGGGAGATATGCACCACGAAGACGTTGTCGCGGCCGACCTCGTGCCGGACCTGGCGGACGGTCTCCAGGAACGGCAGCGACTCGATGTCGCCGACCGTGCCGCCGACCTCCGTGATCACGACGTCCACCTCGTCCGTCGCCATGCGGCGGATGCGGTGCTTGATCTCGTTGGTGATGTGCGGGATGACCTGGACGGTGTCGCCCAGGTACTCGCCACGGCGCTCCTTGGCGATCACCGTGTTGTACACCTGGCCGGTGGTCACATTGGCGGAACCGTCGAGGTCGCGGTCGAGGAAACGCTCGTAGTGGCCGATGTCCAGGTCGGTCTCCGCGCCGTCGTTGGTGACGAAGACCTCACCGTGCTGGAACGGGTTCATCGTGCCAGGGTCGACATTGAGGTAGGGGTCGAGCTTCTGCATCACGACGCGCAGACCCCGGGCCTTGAGCAGCATGCCGAGGCTGGAGGCGGTCAGCCCCTTGCCGAGAGAGGAGGCGACACCCCCCGTGACGAAGATGTGCTTGGTCGTCGAAGATTTGGGCGGCATGGCCAAGAGGGGGCTCCCGTGGTCGCGGTCTGGGGTGCGGAGCGGCTTCCCTCCGGAGCGATCCGGGGTGGTGCCGTCGCTGCGGTTCGGGGGTTTCGTGCCCACCGGTCCACGGGCTACCAGCGTAACAGCGCCCGGGAGCGATGGCTTCCGGCCACTCTCCGCGTACGTCCGGACACGTTCCCGCGCGCCCCACCCGTTCCCGCGGGGCGCTCACCCGTTCGGCGGAGACCTGTTGTCCGGAGCGGCACACAGATCATCTACGTGCGTCGTATCCTGCTCGGACCTTCACTGCCGAGCCCGGCCGGCGAGACGGCACCACCCTCGCCCGTCCCCACCGGAACAACGAGAGCTCGTCAGTTCGTTGAACAACAATCGTCGTCCGGCGCCCCAACAGTTTGGCGTCGGGGCCGGACGGCTGCTTTGCTTCATCGATCAACGACGCATGACTTCCACCCCTTGACCGCACCAAGCGACAGCCCCCACGTGGGGTGACGTGGCCGTTCGACTGGAGTTGCACGTGGCCGGGCGCATCGAAGACTACGCACTCATCGGAGACATGCAGACCGCCGCGCTGGTCTGCCGGGACGGCACAGTGGACTGGCTGTGCCTGCCCCGCTTCGACTCGCATGCCATCTTCGCCGGTCTGCTCGGCACCGAGGAACACGGGTTCTGGCGCCTCGGACCCGCCCACGCCGCCGGCGCGAAGCCGCCCACGGCGGCCCGGCGCGGCTACCGCGGCGACTCGCTGATCCTGGAGTCCGAGTGGGACACCCCGCGCGGCACGGTCCGCGTGACCGACTTCATGCCGCCCCGCGACGGCGCCCCGCAGCTGATCCGCATCGTGGAGGGCGTCTCCGGCCGGGTGCCGATGCGCTCGGAGCTGAGGATGCGCTTCAGCTACGGCCGTGTGGTGCCGTGGGTGCACAAGCACGAGGGCCGCACCGTGGCCGTCGCGGGACCGGACTCCGTGTGGTTCGACACCCCGGCGGAGACCTACGGCAAGGATCTGACCACCTACGCGGACTTCACCGTCGCGCCGGGTGACCGGGTGGCGTTCACCATCTCCTGGGAGCCCTCGCACAAGCAGCCGCCGCCGCTGCCCGAGCCGGAGCAGTCGCTGACGGCGACCGAGGACTTCTGGCGCGAGTGGGTCGAGCACTGTACGTACCACGGCCCCTACCGCGAGGCCGTGATCCGCTCGCTGATCACGCTGAAGGCCCTGACGTACGCGCCCACCGGCGGCATCGTCGCCGCGCCCACCACCTCCCTGCCGGAGGAGATCGGCGGCGTCCGCAACTGGGACTACCGCTACACGTGGCTGCGCGACGCCGCGATCACCCTCTCCTCGCTGCTGCGCACCGGCTACCGCGAGGAGGCCCGCGCCTGGCGCGAGTGGCTGCTCCGCGCGGTGGCGGGCGACCCCGAGAACCTCCAGATCATGTACGGCATCGCCGGCGAGCGCGAGCTGGGCGAGGCGGAGCTGGACTGGCTCCCGGGCTACGAGAACTCCGGCCCCGTGCGCGTCGGCAACGGCGCCGCGCACCAGCTCCAGCTCGACGTGTACGGCGAGGTCACCGAGGCCCTGCACCTGGCCCACATGACGGGCCTCGCCCGCAACGACTACGCCTCCGTCCTCCAGCTCAAGCTGATCCGCTACCTGGAGGACCACTGGAACGAGCCGGACGAGGGCATCTGGGAGGTGCGCGGCCCGCGCCGCCACTTCGTGCACTCCAAGGTGATGGCCTGGGTGGCCGTCGACCGCACCATCAAGCTCATCGAGTCCGGCGACGCCGACGGCCCGCTGGAGCGCTGGAAGGAACTGCGGGACGACATCCACCGCGACGTGTGCGAGAAGGGTTACGACAAGGAGCGCAACACCTTCACGCAGTCCTACGGCTCCAAGGAGCTGGACGCGTCGCTGCTGCTGATCCCGCAGATGGGCTTCCTGCCGCCGGACGACAAGCGCGTCATCGGCACCATCGAGGCGATCCAGCGCGAGCTGTCCACCTCCGACGGCTTCATCCTGCGCTACCCGACCGACGGCGCCGACGAGGGCGTCGACGGCCTCCCGGGCGACGAGGGCGCGTTCCTCGCCTGCTCGTTCTGGATGGCCGACGACCTCGCGATGATCGGCCGCGTTGACGAGGCCCGCAAGCTCTTCGAGAAGCTCCTCGCGCTCCGCAACGATCTCGGGCTGCTGGCCGAGGAGTGGGACCCGCGCCTCCAGCGCCAGGTCGGCAACTTCCCGCAGGCCTTCAGCCACGTCCCCCTGATCGACACCGCGCTGCGGCTGACGGCGTCCGGGGCGTACGGGGGCTGACGGCACGCCCGCGCCGGGCCGGGGTAGCGTCCGGCCCATGGACGTGGGCGAGGGCACCGGGATCACCGTGCGGCGCGCGCTGGAACTGCCCGGACTGCGCGGCGGGCTCCCCGAGGTGGTCACCGGCGCCGACCGGCTGGAACGGACCGTCCGCTGGGCGCACGCCGGTGAGGTCCCCAACATCGCCTCGCTGCTCAAGGGCGGGGAACTGCTGCTGACCACCGGCTTCGGGTTCGGCGTGCGCTCCGCCGACCAGCGGGCCTTCGTCCGGACCCTCGCCGAGCGCGGGATCGCGGCCCTCGTCGTGGAGCTGGGCCCGCGGCTGACCCGGCTGCCGGCCGCCGTCGTCGACACGGCCCGCGCGGCCGGGCTGCCGCTGGTGCAGCTCCACCGCGAGGTGCCGTTCGTGGCGGTCACCGAGGAGATCCACACCGAGATCGTCAACGGCCACTACGCGCTGCTGCGGCGCGCCGAGGAGGTGCACCGCCGCTGCACCGAGGCGTTGCTCGCGGGCGGCGGCGTCCCCCGGGTACTGGCCGTCCTGGCCGGCTTCGCCGACAACCCGGTGTTCCTGGAGACCCCCGACGGCCGGCTGCTGTACGCCGCCGGGCCGGGCCCCGAGGGCACCGGCCCGCTTCAGGTCTGGGAGGGGCTGCGCGGCCCGCACAAGGACACCCCGCCGCCGGCCGGGACGGTCGTGGTGGACGTGCCCGGCCCCGGCCCCGGCGCCGGCCCGCCACGGGCCCGCCTGGTCCTGCTGCCCGTCCGGTCCGCGCCCGCCCCGGTGCACCGCACCGCCGCGGAGCGCGCCGCTGGTCTGCTGGCGCTGGTGCTGATGCAGGCCCGGCAGGAGGAGGAGCTGGCCGCGCGCGGCCGCGGTGACTTCCTCACCGATCTGGCCGAGGGCCGGATCACCGCCCGGGACGCCCCGGCGCAGGCCCGTGTCCTGGGGTTCCGGCCCGGGGAGGGCCCGCTGCTGCCGGTGGTGATGCGGCTGGGCGACGCCTTCTCCCCCGCCGACGGCCGGTGGGCGGTGCTGGCCCGCGCGCTCACCGAGGAGCTGGCCTCGGCCGGTCTCCCTGTCCTGCTGGGGGTCCGGCCGGTGGAGGGCCGGGTCCCGCTGCTGCTGGGGCTGCGCTCGGCGGCGGAGCGGACGCCGGCCGCCGACCGGGTCGCCGCCGCGCTGCGGGCGGCGGCGGAACGGGCGGGGCCGCCCCGCCCCGCCTCCCGGCCGCCCGTCGTGGTCGTCGCCGCGGCCGGCGACTGGGCCGCGGTGCCGGCCGGACTGGCGCACGCGGCTCAGACGGCGACGGCGGCGCAGGGGCTGCCCGACGACCGGCCCTGGTACGACGCCCGCCGCCTCGACACCGAGCTGCTGCTGTGGCGGCTGCGCGGCCACCCGGACCTGGCGGCGTTCGTGGACCGGGCGATCGGCGCGCTGCGGGACCACGACGCCCGCTCCCGGCCGCCGCTGCTGCCGACGCTGGAGGCGTACCTGGCGCACGCGGGCCGCAAGGCGGAGACCGCCCGCGCGCTCCACCTCAACCGCCAGACGCTCTACAACCGGCTGGCCCGGATGGAGGAGTTGCTCGGCACGGACCTGGACGACCCGCAGACGGTACTGACGCTGAGCCTGGCGCTGCGGGCACGCCGGCACGTCGGCTGAGACGGCGGCCGCGACCGGCCCCTAGAGCAACGGCCGCGGCTGCGTCAACTCGTCGTAGACGCTGAGGACCTGGGCGACCGTCTCGTCCTCGGTCGGCCAACTCGTCGCCTGCCGTGCCCCGTCGGCCCGCAGGGCGTCGCACCGCGCGGGGTCGCCGAGCAGACGGGCGACGGCGTCGGCGAACGCCTCCGCGTCCCCGTACGGCACCAGCTCCGCGGCGTCGCCGACGAGTTCGCGGATGCCGTCGCCGTCCCCGGCGACCAGCGGCACGCGCGCGTGGAGCGCCTCCTGCGCCAGTACGGAACGCGCCCGGTGGCGGCTGGGCAGCAGCGCGAGGTCGGCCGCGGCGAGCAGGTCGGCGACGTCGTCGCGGCGGCCGACGAGCGCCACCGGCAGCTCCTCGTCCTCGATGCGCCGCTGCAGCGCGGAGCGCAGGGACCCCTCCCCGGCGACGACGAGCAGCGGCGCCGGGTCGAGGCGGCGCCAGCTGCGCGCGGCGTCGAACAGGACGTCGTGCCCCCGGTGCCGCTCCAGCGCGCCGACCGCGATCAGCAACGGCCGCCCGGTGGCGCCGAGTTCGGCCCGGATCTTGGGACGCAGCCGGTCGGTGTCGTCGGGGTCGGCGGGCCTGCGCGGTCCGGGCAGCGCGACGGCGGCCAGCCGGGCGTCGCGCGCGCCGCTGGACCGCGCGTGGTCGACCAGGTCCGAGGTGGTGCCGAGCACGACGGTGGCGGCCTTCGTCACCCGCCGCTCAAGGACCCGCAGCAGATGGGCCCGCGGTCCCTCGGCGTGGACGCGGTCGTGCCAGGTGGCGACGAGGGGCGTGTCCTCCCGGCGTCCGCCGAGGGCGAGCGCCGCCCGGAAGGAGGCGTGCAGTCCGTGCGCGTGCACCAGGTCGGCACCGGCGCAGGCCGCCCGCAGCCCGGCGACGGACACCGGGTCGCTGCTGCGCTCCACGTGTACGTGGTCGGCACCGGCCCCGGTGAAGTCGTAGATGCGTTCCGCCTCGGTGGGGGCGCACACCGTGACCCTCACGCCCCGTGCCACGAGCCCCGCGGTCAGGGAACGCACGTGCACGCTGCTGCCGGCGTTGCCTCCGCCCAGCACCTGCACGGTGCGCAGCGGTGACTGGCCGTGCGGGGCGTGGCTGCTCACGGGGGTCACGTGGCCGGGGCTCCTGGTTCTGCGGCGGGCGTTCACGGAGAAAGTACCGAAGGGTGGAGCGGAGGTCGTGCGCCGCGCGGTCTCCCGCACGTCTGCCGTCAAGGATGCCAGGACGTACGGGTGTTCCGGGAACGGTGCCGTGCGCGGGGACGCCGACATCGGGGCAACGCGACGCGGCCGTTCACTCAGAAGAGTGACCGGGCCCGGTCGCTGACTCGCTCTCCGCAGACCGCCGCCGCCACGACGGCCACGGCATGCACCACCAGCCCGACCCGCGGCCCCGCACCACCGGCCCCGCTCGCACCACTGGCCCCGGCGGGCTTCACGGTTCGCGGGGTTCCCCACCCCACCGCGATCGCGGTGCCGAGGGCCGCGCCCAGTGCGTGGGCACCCGTGTCGCCGAGCATCGCGCGTCCGCCGAGGTCGTCGGGGAGCGCCGCACCGGCCGCGCCCGCCACCACGGCGGAGAGCTCCGCCGCGGCCCCGGGCCGCGGCAGTCCCGGCGCCGCACCCGCGAGGGCGGCCACCACGGCCCGGCCGGGGCGTACGTCGACGAGGTTGACGAAGTGCGCGGTCCCGGCGATGACGACCCCGGCGAGCACCTTGTCCAGCGGACGTTCCTTCAGCAGCGCGCCCGCGACCAGTCCGGCCGCGGAGATCCCGAAGAGCTTGACCGCGCCGCTGGTGACCTCCCCGTGCCGCAGGGCGGACAGGTGCGCGCGGAAGCCGCGCCGGGGATCGTGCGCCCCGGCCACGTCGTCGTACGCCCCGCAGACCCCGGCGGCCAGCACGGCGAGACCCGCGGCGGGCCGTACCCGGGCCGCGCCCAGCGCCGCCGCGACGGCCACGGCGGGCCCCGCGTACAGGTCGACGGGCCGCCCGGCGTGGTTCGTCCGCGTCCAGCGGGCCCGGCCGCCGGGAGCGGCGGCGCGCAGCACGCCCGTACCGGCCCGGGTGAGCACGGCGGCGAAGGTCAGGGCACGGGTCCGGGGAGCGCGGTCGATCATGCGCTCACCCTATGGTCCGCGTCCCTAGAGGTCGGCCCGCGCGGTGGCGAGGAGTTCCTCGGCGTGCGCCCGCGCGGTCTCGGAGTCCTCCTGCCCGGCGAGCATCCGGGACAGTTCCCGCACCCGGTCCTCGCCCTCCAGGACCTTGACGCCCGACCGGGTCACCGATCCGTCGTCGGTCTTCTCCACCAGCAGCTGCCGGTCGGCGAAGGCGGCGACCTGCGGGAGGTGGGTGACGACCACGACCTGAGCGCTCCGGGCGAGCTTCGCCAGCCGCCGTCCGATCTCGACGGCCGCCTTGCCGCCGACGCCCGCGTCGACCTCGTCGAAGAGGTACGTCGGCACGGGGTCGGTGCCCGCGAAGACCACCTCGACGGCGAGCATCACGCGGGACAGCTCACCGCCGGAGGCGCCCTTGGCGATGGGCCGGGGCGGGGCGCCGGGGTGCGGGGCGAGCAGCAGTTCGACCTCGTCGGCGCCGGACGGCCCGTACGCCACCGTCCGCCCGCCGACCTCGACGCCCTCGGGGTCCTCGGTCTGCCGGATCTCGAACGACACGCGCGCGTGGGGCATCGCGAGTGAGGCCAGCTCGGCGGTGACGGCGGCGGCGAACCGGTCCGCGGCCTCCGTCCGGGCGTCGGTCAACGCCTGCGCCAGCGAGGCCAGTTCGGACCTGAGCGTGTCCCGCTCGGCGGTCAGCTCGCCGATCCGCTCGTCGTCGCCGTCCAGCTCGGTCAGCCGCGCGGCGCTCTGCTCGGCCCACGCGAGGACGGCGGCGACGTCCTCGCCGTACTTCCGGGTGAGGCCGTTGATCGCGGCCCGCCGCTCCTCCACGGCCGCCAGCCTGAGCGGGTCGGCGTCCAGGTCGTCGGCGTACCCGGCGAGTTCGCCGGCCACGTCGCGCAGCAGGATGCCGACCTCGCCGATGCGGTCGGCGAGCGAGGCCAGCGCCGGGTCGTGCGACCGCACGGCGTCCAGGGCGCGCTGCGAACCGGCGACGAGCGTGGCCGCGTCGACCCCTTCCGGGTCCTCGGGGTTGCCCGCGAGCGCCGCGTGCGCGACCGTCGCGGCGGACGCCAGTGCCTCGGCGTGCCCGAGCCGCTCCGCCTCCTCCGACAGTTCCACGTCCTCACCGGCGCGTGGCTCGACGGCGGCGATCTCCTCCAGCCCGAACCGCAGCAGGTCGGCCTCCTGGGCCCGCTCCCGGGCCCGGGTGGTGATCTCCTCCAGCTCGGCGGCGACGGCCCGCAGCCTGCGGTACGCCTCCCCGTACTCGGCGAGCTGTCCGGCGACGGCGTCCCCGGCGTACCGGTCGAGCGCCTGCCGCTGCCTGGCCTGCTTCAGCAGCCCCTGCTGGTCGGTCTGCCCGTGCACGGCGACCAGTTCGTCGGCGAGTTCGGCGAGCACCCCCACGGGCACTGACCGCCCGCCGAGATGGGCCCGTGAGCGCCCCTCGGCGGACACCGTACGGCTGATCAGCAGCGCCCCGTCGTCCAGCTCCGCCCCGGCCTCCTCGGCCCGCACGGCGGCCCCGGCGTCCGGCGGGACGGAGACCCGCCCCTCCACCACCGCGTTCTTCGCCCCGATCCGAACCAGCGCCGGGTCCGCCCGTCCGCCCAGCAGCAGACCGAGGCTGGTGACCACCATCGTCTTGCCCGCGCCCGTCTCACCGGTGACGGCGGTGAACCCGGGCGACAGCTCGACGACGGCGTCGTCGATCACACCCAGCGACCGTATCCGCATCTCCTCCAACACGGACACGACCTTACGAGGTCGGGGCACGGAAACGCACATGGGCCATTCATCTCATGCCCCGGAGTACGCGCCCCCGAAGGGGCGCGGGGAACGGCGCGACCAGCCACAGAGCACCCGCACCCGCCGACAGCGAGAACCACCCCATCGAGACCGCGCTAGTGCGGTGCCCCCCGCCACCCGGCGACCGGCAGCGCGAACTTCGCCACCAGCCGGTCGGTGAACGAGGCATGGTGCAACCGCGCCAGCCGAACCGGCACGGCCCCCCGCCGCACCTCCACCCGCGCCCCGGCGGGCAGCTCCACCGTCCGACGCCCGTCGCACCACAGCACCCCCGGCGGAATGTGCGGCAGCACCTCCACCGCGAGCACGGAGTCCGGGGACGTCACCAACGGCTTCGCAAAGAGCGCGTGCGCGCTGATCGGCACCATCAGCAGCGCCTCCACCTCCGGCCAGACCACCGGCCCGCCGGCCGAGAACGCGTACGCCGTCGACCCGGTCGGCGTCGCCAGCACGACCCCGTCGCACCCGAACCCGGTCACGGGCCGCCCGTCGACCTCCAGCACCACTTCCAGGAGCTTCTCCGCGCCGGCCTTCTGCACGGCGGCCTCGTTCAGCGCCCAGTCGGTGTGCACGATGTCGCCGTTGCGGTGCACGACGACGTCGACGGTCATCCGCTCCTCGACCTCGTAGGCCCGGTTGACCACCCGGTCGACGACCTTGTCGAGGTCGTCCCGCTCGGCCTCGGCGAGGAAGCCGACCCGGCCGAGGTTGACGCCGAGCATCGGCACCCCGGACGCGCGGGCGAACTCGGCGCCGCGCAGCAGCGTCCCGTCCCCGCCCAGCACGATCAGCAGCTCGCACCCGTCGAGGCACTGCGGGGTGGCCTCCTTGACCAGCTGCACCTCGCCGGGCAGCGGCAGATCGCACGCCTCGGCCTCCAGGACGCGCACCCCGAGCCCGGAGCGCAGCAGCCCCTTCACCACCAGTTCGGCGCTGCGCACGGCAGCGGGCCGCCCGGTGTGGGCCAGCAGGAAAACAGTACGAACTCGGTTCTGTGTCAACGCGGCCCCTCCGCCACTGCACGATCGACGTCGGCCGGGTCCAGTTCGTCGGCCCCGGCCCGCAGCCACAGAAAGTACTCGACGTTGCCGGACGGTCCGGGCAGCGGACTCGCGGTGACGCCCCGGACGCCGAGCCCCAGCTCCCACGCCCTGCGCGCCACGCCGCGCACCGCCTCGGCCCGCAGTTCGGGGCTGCGGACGACCCCGCCGCTGCCGAGCCGCTCCTTGCCCACCTCGAACTGCGGCTTCACCATCATCACCAGGTCGGCGCCGGGCGCCGCGCACCGCACCAGGGCGGGCAGCACCAGGCCCAGCGGGATGAAGGACAGATCCCCCACGACAAGATCCACGGGCTCCCCATCGATCGCTTCCAACGTCAACTCGCGTACGTTCGTACGGTCCTTGACGGTGACGCGTTCATCGCTCCGCAGCGACCAGGCGAGCTGCCCGTAGCCGACGTCGACGGCGACGACGCGCGCGGCGCCCGCCCTCAGCAGGACGTCGGTGAATCCGCCGGTCGAGGCACCCGCGTCCAGGGCCCGGCGCCCCTCGACCGCCAGCCCCTCGGGTACGAACACGGCGAGCGCGCCCGCGAGCTTGTGGCCGCCCCGGGAGACGTAGTCGGGGTCGGAGCCGTCCTCGGCGACGACGATGGCCGCCGCGGTCTCGACCTGCGTGGCGGACTTGGTCGCGACGGTCTTGCCGACGGTGACCCGGCCGGCGGCGATCAGCTGCCCGGCGTGCTCGCGCGAGCGCGCGAGCTTCCTGCGGACCAGCTCCGCGTCGAGACGGCGGCGTGCGACTCCTGCCACGTTCGGTTCAGCTCCTTCGTACGTACGGGGCCGGGGGCGCCGGAGGTCCCGGGCGGGCGTCGAGCGCGGTCAGCGCGTCGCGCAGCCCCCGGTGGACATCCTCGTACACCTCGACGTGGCCCTCCGTGGGCAGGTGGTCCACGTCGGCCAGCCGCTCCAGGAGCGCGTCCGTGTCCGGGTCGCCCGTCGCGGCGCGGGGGACGTCCAACGGGACGGGCCCGGCGGGGCCGCCGGGCCGCTCCTCGGCGGGCTGCGGATCTGCGTCGCTCATGCCCCGACGCTACCCCGAACCCCTGGGGTACGGTCGGTCACGATGGCGACGATCGAGGAGTGCCGCGCCGCACTCGAAAAGCTCTCCGAGAACATGCGCAGCGCCGATGACGACGTCCGGGCCGCCACGGCCCTGGACCGCTCGGTGACCTGCCACATCACTGATCTGGACGTCACCTTCGCCGGCCGTCTGCAGGGCGGCCGGATCGAGGTGCGCGACACGCTCGAAGGACCACCGCGCGACCGCGCGGAGATCAGGCTGGCCATGACCGGCGACGACCTGGTGGCGCTGGTCGCGGGCGAGCTGAACTTCGCCAAGGCGTGGGGGTCCGGCCGGATCAGGCTGGAGGCGGGTCTGCGCGACCTGTTCCGGCTCAGGAAGCTTCTGTAGCCCCGGCCGCCGCGGCCGCCGCCCGCGCGCGTCCCTTGCGCGCCGCCGGCACCACCAGCGGTGTCCCCGTCTCCGGGTCGTCGATGATCTGGCAGCGCATCCCGAAGACCTCCTCGACCAGGGAGGCCGTGACGATGTCGTTCGGCGCGCCCTGGGCGATGACCTCGCCGCCGCGCAGGGCGATGAGGTGGGTGGCGTACCGGGCGGCGTGGTTGAGGTCGTGGAGCACGGCGACGAGGGTGCGGCCCTGCTCCTCGTGGAGTTCGGCGCACAGGTCGAGGACGTCGATCTGGTGCTGGATGTCCAGGTAGGTCGTCGGCTCGTCGAGCAGCAGCAGCGGCGTCTGCTGGGCCAGCGCCATGGCGATCCACACGCGCTGCCGCTGACCGCCGGAGAGCTCGTCGACGTAGCGGTCGGCCAGCTCGGCGACGCCGGTCTGCGCCATCGACTCCTTGACCACCCGCTCGTCCTCGGTGGACCACTGCCGCAGCAGGCCCTGGTGCGGGTAGCGGCCCCGGGCGACGAGGTCGCCGACGGTGATCCCGTCGGGCGCGATCGACGACTGCGGCAGCAGGCCCAGGGTGCGCGCCACCTGCTTGGCGGGCATCGACTGGATGACCTGGCCGTCCAGGAGGACCCGGCCCTCGGCGGGCTTCAGCATCCGCGACAGGGCGCGCAGCAGGGTCGACTTGCCGCACGCGTTGGGACCGACGATCACCGTGAACGAGTTGTCGGGTATCTCCACCGACAGCTGCTCGGCGATGACGCGCTGGTCGTAGGCGAGGGTGACGTTCTCGGCGGACAGACGGTTCACGTTGCTCCTTGGGTTGTTCAGTCCGCTGGTGGCGCCGGGGCCGGCACTCGTCTTCCGGGTGCTCATATCCGGCCCGCCTTGCGTTCGGTGACCAGCAGCCACAGCAGGTAGACGCCGCCGAGCACACCGGTGACGACGCCCACCGGGAGCTGGTCGACGCCGAAGGTCCGCTGCGAGACCCAGTCGGCGGTGACCAGCAGGGCGGCGCCCATGCACAGGGACGGCAGCAGGTTGGGTCCGGGGGCGCGGGTCAGCCGCCGGGCCAGCTGCGGCGCGGTGAGCGCCACGAAGGCGACCGGTCCGGCGGCGGCCGTGGCGGCGGCGGTGAGCAGCACGGCGGAGACCAGCAGCACCAGCCGCACGCGCTCCACCCGCACCCCGAGGGCGTACGAGACGTCGTCGCCCATCTCCGTCATCCGCAGCCCCCGCCCGCCCGCGAGGGCCACCGGCACGAGCACCGCGCAGAGGATCAGCAGCGGCCAGACCTGGTCCCAGTCGCGGCCGTTGAGACTGCCGGTCATCCACACCACGGCGCGGGACGCGTCCACGATGTCGGCGCGGGTCATCAGATAGCCGTTGACCGCCGTGACGATCGCGGACACCCCGATACCGACCAGGACCAGACGGTATCCGTGCACACCACGCTTCCAGGCGAGCACGTAGATGCCGAAACCGGTCACCAGGCCGCCCACGAGCGCGCCGAGGGTGACCTGGGCGGCGCTCCCGGAGAACAGCACGATCATGATCAGCGCACCGGCCGTCGCGCCCTGCCCGAGACCCAGGACGTCCGGGCTGCCGAGCGGGTTGCGGGAGATCGCCTGGAACAGCGCGCCGCCGAGGCCGAGCGAGGCCCCGACCAGCAGCCCCACCAGGACCCGGGGCAGCCGCAGCTCGCGCACGATGAACTCCTGGCCCGGGTTCCCGTCCCCGAACAGCGTCCTCAGCACGTCGCCGGCCGGGATCGGGAAGTCACCGGTGCCGATGAGGACCACGCTCGCGGCGAGCGCGGCCACCAGCAGCAGCACGACGACGGTGAGCGTCCTGAGGTCGAGGCGGACCGAGAGCCCGCCCCGGGTGCGCAGGACATGGTTGCTCTTCACAGCTGGGCCGTCCTCCGCCGTCGTACCAGGAAGATGAAGACCGGGCCGCCCAGGACCGCGGTCACGATGCCGACCTGAAGCTCGGCGGGCCGGGCCACGATCCGTCCGAGGACGTCCGCGCCGAGCAGCAGCACGGGCGACAGGACCGTGGCGTACGGCAGGATCCAGCGCATGTCCGGCCCGGTGAACGAGCGGACGACGTGCGGCACCATCAGGCCTACGAACACGATCGGCCCGCACGCCGCGGTGGCCGCACCGCACAGCACGGTCGCGGCGAGCATGGCCAGCGCCCGCGTCCGGGTCAGGTGCGCGCCGAGCGCCCGTGCGGTGTCGTCGCCCATCTCCATCGCGTTGAGCGGCCGGGCCAGCGCCAGGGCCAGCAGCGTGCCGGCGGCGAAGAACGGCAGCACCCGCGTGATGGTCCCGTTGTCGGCGGAGGACAGCGATCCCACCGTCCAGAACCGCATCGTGCCCAGCGCCGCCTCGTCCGTGATCATCACGGCCTGGAGGTAGCCGTACAGGGCGGCGCTGATCGCGGTCCCGGCCAGGGCCAGCCGCACCGGCGTCGCCCCGCGGCTGCCGCCCAGGAACCAGACCAGCGCGCCGACCGCCGCCGCGCCGAGGAACGCGAACCAGACGTACCCGTTGAACGAGGTGACGCCGAAGAAGGTGATGGCGGTGACGACGGCGGCGGAGGCGCCCGCGTTGATGCCGAGCAGGCCGGGGTCGGCCAGCGGATTGCGGGTGAGCGCCTGGAGCACCGCGCCGGACAGGCCCAGCGCGGCACCGGCGAGCAGCCCGAGCACGGTCCGGGACAGCCGCTCGCCGACGACCACGTCGGCGTACGAGCCCGAGTCCGCGAAGAGACCGTGCCAGACCTGCGCCAGGGACAGGTCCTTGGCGCCGACGACGATGCTCGCGACGGCGACGCACGCCAGGACCAGCACGGAGACGAGCAGCCCGGCACCGCGGACCACCCGGCGCTTCGGGGGCGCGGGAGCGGTCTCGGCGCGCGCTTCGGGGGGACTGTCGACCAACACGCGGTTAGGTTAACCTAACCGCCCACCGGTCACGATCCTCGTGCAGGGTCACGATCCCCGTACAGGGCCTCTTCGTCGCCGGGTCGTCCCCGGGCTGCCGTCGGCGTGACCCCAAAGGGCCAGGGTGCCCGGCCGGGTCAGACCCCCAGCCGGGCCAGCGCCTTCTCCGCGTCCAGCGTGCAGCCGCCGTCACCGGCCGCCGTCCACGCCGCCGCGCACAGTGCCCGCAGACCGTCGAGGGCGTCTCCGTCCCCCTCCAGCTCCAGCCGCTCCTCGCCCGCCGTCGCCGTCCAGCCACCGCACCGGAAGCCGCCGCCGTCCGCGTCGGCGACCTCCGGCTGGCCGCCGAGCAGCCCGCGCAGGTCGGCGTCGACGTAGGTCGGCCGGTGCTGCGGCGGCGCGGCGATCAGCTGCTTGCCGTCGGTGACTCCGGTGAGCACGAGGAGCGAGTCGACCTCGCCGTTGAACGCGCCCTCGATGTCCGTGTCCAGCCGGTCCCCGACCACCAGCGGCCGCTCCGCGCCGGTGCGCAGGATCGTCTCGCGGTGCATCGGCGGCAGCGGCTTCCCCGCGACCTGCGGCTCCGCTCCGGTGGCGATCCGTACGACCTCCACCGCGGCGCCGTTGCCCGGCGCGATACCGCGCGCGCTCGGAATGGTCAGGTCGGTGTTGGACGCGTACCAGGGCAGTCCCCGCGCGATGGCGTAGGAAGCCTCCTGGAACCGGCTCCACCGCAGGTCGGGCCCGCCGTACCCCTGGACGACCGCCACCGGCTCGTCGTCCGCCGACTCCACCGGCGTCAGACCCCGCTCGCGCAGCGCCACCCGCAGTCCCTCGCCGCCGATGACCAGCACCCGCGCGCCCGCCGGTACCTGGCCCGCGACCAGCCGGGCCACCGCCTGCGCCGAGGTGATGACGTCGTCCGCGGCGGCCTGTATGCCCAGCTCGGTGAGGTGCTCGGCCACCGCGTCGGGCGTACGCAGCGCGTTGTTCGTGACGTACGCGAGGTGCATGCCGCCCTCGCGCGCCGCCGCGAGCGAATCGACCGCGTGGGCGATCGCCTCACCCCCCGCGTACACCACCCCGTCCAGGTCGAGCAGCGCCGTGTCGTACGCCTCGCTCAGGGCCTGCCCCCTGCCCTCGGGCCTCGTCCTGACGCTCCGGCTCATTGCGCATCGCTCCTCGTTCGTCGCCTTTCCCCCGATCATCCCCCATGCCACCGACACACGTACGATGCCGGGATGGATACCGCAGGTCACTCGGAAGCGACGGCGCACCGGGGCCTGGAACTCACCCCGTTCCGAGGTCTCCGCTACGACCCCGACCGGGTCGGCAGCCTGGCCGCCGTGACATCCCCTCCCTACGACGTCGTGGTCCGCCCCGACGGCCTGCTCCACCTCGAATCCGCGGACCCGCACAACATCGTCCGCCTCATCCTCCCGCAGGCCGCGACCGCCGAGGCCCGCACGGAACAGGCGGCCCGGACACTGCGCCGCTGGCTGGCCGACGGCGTCCTGGCCCCCGATCCCGACCCCGGTCTGTACGTCTACGAGCAGCTGGCCGACGACGGGCTGCTGCAACGCGGCGTCATCGGCGCCCTGCGCGTGCCGGACGGGGCGGACGGTTCCGTCCTCCCGCACGAGGACGTCATGCCGCACGTGGTCGCCGAACGCGCGGCGCTGATGCGGGCCACTTCGGCCAATTTCGAGCCGCTGCTGCTGACCTACCGCGGCGACGCCACGACCGCCGCCACGAGCGAGGTCGTGGAGGGCGCCGCCGAGCGGCCACCGCTGCTGGCCACGACCACGGAGGACGGCTACCGCCACCGTCTGTGGGCGGTCACCGATCCCGCGACCGTCGCGCGCGTGCGGGCGGAACTCGGCCGTCACCAGGCACTCATCGCCGACGGCCACCACCGCTGGGCGACCTACGGCCGGCTCCGCAAGGAGCACCCCTCCCCCAGCCCCTGGGACTACGGCCTCGTCCTCCTCGTCGACACCGTCCGCCACCCGCTGCGCGTCCGTGCCATCCACCGCTTGCTGCACGACGTGCCGGTCGCGGACGCGGTGGCCGCGCTCAAGGGCAGCTTCCACGTCCGCCGCCTGGACGTGGAACTGGCCGAGGCACTGGACGCACTGGCCGAGGCGGCCGCCGGGGGCAACGCGTTCCTCCTCGCCGGGGACGGCGCCTTCCACCTGGTGGACCGCCCGGACCCCGACCTGCTCGCCCGCACAGTCCCCGCCGACCGCCCGGAGGCGTGGCGCACCCTGGACGCCACGGTCCTGCACACCACTCTCCTCGCCCACGTCTGGAACGTCCCCGAGGACTCCGCCGCGCACATCTCCTACATCCACGACACGGCCGCCACGGTCGAGAAGGCGGAACGGGACGGCGGTACGGCGGTCCTGATGCACCCGGTCCGCGAGGAGGTCGTCCGCGACCTGGCCCAGCAGGGCGTCACGATGCCGCGCAAGTCGACGTCGTTCGGCCCGAAACCGGCGTCGGGACTGGTCCTGCGTTCACTGGAGCTCTGAGCGACGCCCCGCGAACGGCGTCCCGCGAAGGACGCCTCGTGAACGACACCCCGTGAACGACGAAAGGGGCGGGACCTTCGCGGTCCCGCCCCTTTTCTCACCGTCGCTCGTGCCGGAGGTCAGTCCTCGTCGCCCCGGCGGGGGGCGGAGTCGTCCTCACTCTTGTTCTCGGCCACATCCTCGGCCTCGTCCTCGGCCTCGTCCGCGCCGTCCTCATCGTCCTCGCCGTCGTCGAGGGCGTCCACGAAGTCGACGCCGTCCAGCTCGGCGAGCCGGTCGGAGGCGTCCGTGGTGCCGTCCCGGTCCGACTCCACGGCCTTGGCGAACCACTCCCGCGCCTCGTCTTCCCGCCCGGCGGCGAGCAGCGCGTCGGCGTAGGCGTACCGCAGCCGCGCGGTCCACGGCTGCACGGAGTGGGAGGCCAGCTCGGGGCTCTGGAGCGTGACGATCGCCGCGTCCAGCTGTCCCATGTCGCGCCGGGCGCCCGCGGCCACCAGACGCATCTCGACCTGCCCGGCCTTGTCCAGCTTGTTGACCTCGGGGGCACCGGCCATGTCCAGCGCCTTCTCCGGCCGGCCGAGCCCGCGCTCGCAGTCGGCCATCACCGGCCACAGGTCCACGGTGCCGGTCATCCGCCGCGCGGCCCGGAACTCGGCGAGGGCCTCGGAGTACTTCTGGTTCGCGTACGCCGCGAATCCGGCGGCCTCCCGTACGGCCGCGACGCGCGACGCCAGCCGCAGCGCGACCCGCGAGTAGCCGTAGGCGCCCTCGGGGTCCTCGTCGATGAGCCGCGCCACCATCACCAGGTTGCGGGCGACATCCTCCGCGAGCGTCTTCGGCAGGCTCTGCAGCTCCTGCTTGACGTCCTTGTCGATCTCGTCGCCGGTGACGTCCTCGGGGATCGGCAGCCGCTTGATCGGCTCGCGGTCGCGGTCCCGCTCGTCACGGAAGCGTCCGCCGCCGCGCCGGTCGTCACGACCGTCCCGGCCGCCGTCACGGAAGCCGCCCGGCCTGCCGCCACGGTCGTCCCGCCGGGGCCCGCCGCGTCCACCGCGGTCGTCACGGCCCCGGTAACCACCGCGATCTCCCCGGTCACCCCGGTCGCCGCGGTCATCACGCCGGAAGCCACCGCGGTCCCCGCGGTCGTCACGCCCCCGGAACCCACGGTCCCGGTCGTCGCGCCGGGGGAACCCACCACGGTCCCCGTCCCGACGGTCGTCACGGCGATCGTCGCGGCGGTCATCCCGTCGATCGTCACGACGGTCGTCACGGCGGTCGTCGCGGCGGAAACCGGGCCGGTCGTCACGCCGGAACGAGGGCCGGTCGTCGCGCCTGTCGTCCCTACGGAAGTCGGGCCGCTCGTCGCCCCGGCGATCGTCACGACGGTCGTCACGGCGGAACTCCGGCCGCCCACCGCGCCAGTCGTCACGGCGGTCATCGCGACGGTCGTCACGGCGGTCGTCGCGGCGGAAGCTCGGCCGGTCGTCACGCCGGAAGGCCGGCCGGTCGTCACGCCGGTCGTCCCGACGGAAGTCAGGACGGTCGTCACGACGGAAAGACGGCCGGTCGTCACGGCGATCATCACGGCGATCGTCACGGCGGTCATCGCGACGGTCGTCACGACGGAAACCGGGCCGGTCGTCGCGGCGGAACCCACCACGCGAACCCCGGTCGTCACCCCGACGGTCGTCCCGCCGGCCGTAACCGCCGCCACTGCCGCGGTTGTCGTCCCGGCGGAAGCCACCGCGATCGCCACGGTCTCCGCGCTCGCCCCGGTTGTCGTCACGGCGGAACGCCGGACGCTCTCCGCGGTCGTCGCGGCGCGGCCCACGGTCCCGGTCGTCGCGACGGCCGTAGCCCCCGCCACGCGCATCCTCACGCCGACCGCCGTCACGGCGGTCATCGCGACGGTCGTCACGGCGGAAGTCGGGCCGGTCGTCACGGCGGAACCCGCCACGCGGCCCCCGGTCGTCCTCGCGGCGGAAGCCACCGCGATCCCCGTCACGACGGCCCTGGCCACCGCTGCCGCTGCCGCCTCGACTGTTGTCGCGACGGAAGCCGCCGCGGTCGCCGCGGTCACCACTGTCCCGTCGCCGCTGGTCGCGCTCCGGTCGGTCGTCGGGAGAGTTGGTGGACATCGGTGACTCCTGTCTTAGGTACTGCAAGCATTGTAAAAACAAAAGGACCCCTGGTCCCAGCTGAACGCTGGGACCAGGGGTCCTTCCAAAGATTGTTCGGCGGCGTCCTACTCTCCCACAGGGTCCCCCCTGCAGTACCATCGGCGCTGTAAGGCTTAGCTTCCGGGTTCGAAATGTAACCGGGCGTTTCCCCTACGCTATGACCACCGAAACCCTAATGGTTTCGAGCGAACAAGCACACTCTTCAGTTTTGTGTGTTCTGCTCAAATCCGGCAACGGTCGTTGCCTCAGAACTAACACAGTGGACGCGAGCAACTGAGGACAAGCCCTCGGCCTATTAGTACCAGTCAACTCCACACCTTGCGGTGCTTCCATATCTGGCCTATCAACCCAGTCGTCTACTGGGAGCCTTACCCTCTCTAGGAGGTGGGAGTCC
>NZ_JAVRHI010000201.1:0-11267 GCF_034105845.1 Streptomyces sp. CRN 30
ATGCGCGCGCCGGAGCCCACCCCTCGCGGCATGTCCGGGTCCTGTGCGCCGTGTCCGGGGGCGCCCGGGAGGGCGAGGCCGACCGCAAGGATCCGGACAACCACGAAGCGCTACGCTCCGGGGCACGGTCCCGCTCGGGGCGCCGGCCGGCGTCCGCGCGGGGCACCTCCGGCGGAGCCCGTACGCCCTCCGGGCCCGGCTGCGCCCGCCCGTCGCCGCCTCGGCCCCCGCCGGTGCGCCGGCCGTGCCGGTGGCGGGCAGCCGTCAGACGGCGCGAACCGAGGGGCCGAGGCGTACACAATGTGACGTCGATGTGACGGGCGCATGAAGCGGTTTGCCGAACATGCGTAGGGTGCAGAGAACCCCTCAGGAGGAGCGCGCCCCGGCCGGGACGCGCGGGTGACGAAGGCGACGGGCGAAGGAGGGAGCCGGAGCGATGGGCGACCACAAAGAGCAGCCGCTACGAGTGGGCGCGGCCGTGCGGCGGCGGCGTCGGGCGCTGGCACTCACCCTCGCCGTGGTGGCCGAGCGCAGCGGCCTGTCCGTGCCCTTCCTCAGCCAGGTGGAGAACGACCGGGCGCGACCCAGCACGAGCTCCCTGGACCGGGTGGCCGACGCCCTGCGCACCACCGCCGTGGAGCTCCTCGCCGCGGCCGATCCGGCCTGCAGCGTGGACGTCGTCCGCGCCGAGGCCCCCGAGACGGAGCCCGCGCCCCGGGTGCGCTCCCTGGTGCGCGGTCACCACCAGATGCACGCCTCGGAGTTCACCGGCGACCACGACGCGGGCCGCGAGTTCCAGTACCGCAACGACCAGTTGATGTACGTCGCCGACGGCGCGGTGGAGATCGAGGCCGAGGGCCGCGCCTACCGGCTGGGACGCGGCGACACCCTCTACCTCACCGGCGGGGTGCGGCACCGCTGGCGGGCGACGGTGCCCGACACCCGGCTGGTGGTCGTCGCGGTCGCGGAGCACGTCGAGGCGATCCAGGAGCGGCCGCACCGGTGAGGGTCGTCTCGCTGGTGCCGTCCCTGACGGAGGCGGTGGCGCTCACGGTGCCCGGGGTGCTGGTCGGTGCCACCGACTGGTGCGAGCGGCCCGCCGGGCTCGACGTGACGCGTGTCGGCGGCACCAAGAACCCGGACGTCGGCCGCGTCCTCCGGCTCTCCCCCGATCTGGTGATCGCCAACGAGGAGGAGAACCGCGCACCCGACCTGACCGCCCTGCGGGAGGCCGGTACGGAGCTCCTCGTCACCGAGGTGCGTGACGTTCCGCAGGCCTTCGCCGAACTGGAGCGGGTGCTGCGGGCGTGCGGGGCCGGGGCCGGCCGGACGGGACGGCCGCGCTGGCTGGACGAGGCCGAGGAGGCATGGTCCCGGCTCCCCGTCCCCGAGCGCCGTACGACGGCCGTCGTGCCCGTCTGGCGCCGTCCGTGGATGGTGCTCGGCCGGGACACCTTCGCCGGGGACGTCCTGGCGCGGCTGGGCGTGGACCACCTGTACGCCGGACACCCGGAACGCTATCCGCGCGTGCCGGCCGACGAGCTGCGGGCCGCCGACGCCGACCTCGTCGTCCTGCCCGACGAGCCGTACCGCTTCACGGCCGAGGACGGGCCCGAGGCATTCCCCGGGCTGCCGTGCGCCCTGGTCAGTGGCCGTCACCTCACCTGGTACGGCCCGTCGCTGGCCGAGACGCCCAGGGTGCTGGGCGCGGCCCTGCGCGCGGCTCACCACGGGATCCAGGGGATACCCCCGCACAGCGCATAAGCTGGAGTTATGAGCGAGGCGGAGGGACGAACCGGAGCGGACGCGCGCCTGCCGCGCGGCGGGCTCGCGCACCGGGTGCCGGACCTCGGGGCGCTGGAGCTGCTGCTGGCCGTGGCCCGGCTGGGCTCCCTGGGGCGGGCGGCCCGGGAGGTGGGGGTCAGCCAGCCGGCGGCGAGCAGCCGCATCCGGTCCATGGAGCGGCAGTTGGGCGTGGCCCTCGTCGAGAGGTCCCCGCGCGGCTCGCGGCTCACGGACGCCGGGGCGCTGGTCACCGACTGGGCGCGGCGCGTGGTGGAGGCGGCCGAGGCGTTCGACGCGGGCGCGCAGGCGCTGCGGGACCGCAGGGACTCCCGGCTGCGGGTCGCGGCCAGCATGACGATCGCTGAGTACCTGCTGCCCGGCTGGCTCGTCGCGCTGCGAGTCCAGCGTCCCGACACGGCGGTGTCGCTGCACGCGGGCAACTCGTCGGTGGTCGTGGACCGGCTGCTCGCGGACGAGGCGGACCTGGGGTTCGTGGAGGGGCCGGGCGTGCCACCGGGTCTGGACTCGACGGTCATCGCCCACGACCACCTGATCGTGGTGGCCGCGCCCGGCCATCCATGGGCGCGGCGCCGGCGGCCGGTGGACGCGGCGGAACTGGCGGCGACCCCGCTGGTCCTGCGGGAAGAGGGGTCGGGCACCCGGCAGGTCCTCGACGCGGCGCTGGGCGGCCTCGCCCGCCCGCTGATCGAACTGTCCACGACCACCGCGGTGAAGGCCGCGGCGGTGGGCGGCGCCGGTCCCGCCGTGCTGAGCGAACTGGCCCTCGGCGAGGAGCTCTCGGCCCGCCGCCTGGTGCACGTGCCCGTACGGAACGTCACGCTGCGCCGGGCGCTCCGCGCGGTCTGGCCGGCGGGCCACCGGCCGGCGGGTCCGGCCCGGGACCTGCTGTCACTGACGCGGGGGTAGCGGCGGCGAGGGGCGACGACCGGCGGCGCGGGTTCAGGACGCGGCCCGCACCAGCGCCCGCATCACGCGCGTGTCCTCGCCCATCTCGGGATGCCACTGCACGCCCAGCACCCAGCCGGGACCCGGCAGTTCGACCGCCTCCACGGTGCCGTCCGCCGCGTACGCCGACGGCCGCAGCCCCGCGCCGAGCCGGTCGACCGCCTGGTGGTGGTACGTGGGCACCGAGGCGTCCTCGGGCGCGATCTCCGCGTACCGGGACCCCGGCACGGGCCTGACCACGTGCCGGCCGAAGACGCCCACCTCGGTGACGTGGCCGTCGAGGTGCTGGACCAGCGTGCCGCCGAGGGCGACGTTGAGGAGCTGCATGCCCCGGCAGATGCCCAGGAGGGGCGTGCCGGCGGCCAGCGCGGCGTCGATCAGGGCCAGCTCCCACGCGTCGCGCTCAGGCGCCGGGGGACCGGTGCGCGGGGAGCGTTCGGCGCCGTAGCGGGCGGGGTCGACGTCGGCGCCGCCCGCGATCACCAGACCGTCCAGGCGGGCGACGGCCTCGGCGGCGTACGCCGGGTCGTCCGGCGGCAGCAGCGCGGCGAGCCCGCCCGCCGCCCGGACGAGCCGCGGGTACCCGGCCGGCAGCAGGGCAGCCTCCAGCTCCCAGACGCCCCACCGCGCGGCGGACTCCAGGTACGTGCTCACACCGATCAGCGGCCTCGCCACCTGCTGCTCCTCGTCTCGTCCGATGTCATCAAGGATCGAACGCCTCAGTCCCGCGCCAATTCCGCCTCGGCCGCCGCCAGCGCCGCGAACTCCTCCTCCGGCGCCTTCGCCACCAGGTGCCGGCGGCTGTACAGCCCGAAGTAGGCCACCGCCACCGCGTACACCACCAGCGCGATGACCGCCGCCGTCACGTCCACCAGGAAGGTCGCCACCAGCGCCGCGCAGGCCAGGACCAGGGCGACGGAGGAGGTCAGCGCCCCGCCCGGCGTACGGTACGGGCGCTCCAGGTCCGGTTCGCGGCGCCGCAGCACGATGTGCGACAGGGACATCAGCGCGTAGCTGATCGTGGCGCCGAAGACGGCGACGTTCAGCATGCGCGCGCCGTCACCCGTCCCCGCCGCCAGCGCGAAGCCGATCGTGCCCGGCACCAGCAGCCCCAGGTAGGGCGCCTTGCGGCGGCTGGTGAGGGAGAGGAAGCGGGGGAGATAGCCGGCCCGGGAGAGGGCGAACAGCTGGCGCGAACCCGCGTAGATCAGCGAGAAGAAGGAGGCCACCAGGCCCGCGAGGCCGGCGTAGTTGACGACGCGGCTGAGCGCCGTGGCCTCGCCGTCCGGCTGGAGCGCCTCGACGAGCGGGTTGCCCGCGTCCTGGACGGCGGCCGAGCCGCGCGCACCCGCGGCGGCGAAGAAGGTGACCACGGCGAGGACCACGAGGATGCCCATCGACCAGCGGATCGCCCGCGGCAGCGTACGGGCCGGGTCCCGGGTCTCCTCCGCGGCGAGCGGCACGCCCTCCACGCCCAGGAAGAACCACATGCCGAACGGGAACGCCGCCCAGATGCCCAGCAGCCCCATCGGCAGCCAGGAACTCGCTCCGAACGCGGACGGGTCGACCGGGATGTCGTCCAGCGAGGAGGCGTCGAACTCGGGCAGCGCGCCCACCGCGAAGACCACCAGGGCGGCCACCGCGATACCGGTGACGACGAAGCTGAAGCGCAGCGCCTCGCCCACGCCCCACAGGTGGATGCCGATGAAGACGACGAAACAGGCGAGGTACACCGGCCAGCCGGACTCCAGGCCGAACAGGCCCAGGGACTCCACGTAGTCGCCGATGAAGATCGAGATGGCGGCGGGCGCGAGGACGTACTCGATGAGGATCGCGGTACCGGTCAGGAAGCCGCCCCAGGGGCCGAGCGCCCGGCGCGCGAAGCCGTAGCCGCCGCCCGCCGTGGGCAGGATCGCGGACAGCTCGGCGAGGGCGAACACCATGCAGGCGTACATGGTGCCCATGAGGACCAGCGCGATCGCCAGGCCGCCGAAGCCGCCCTCGGCGAGCCCGAAGTTCCAGCCCGAGTAGTCGCCGGAGACGACGTAGGCGACGCCGAGTCCGGTGAGCAGCACCCAGCCGGCGCTGCCCCGGCGGAGGGTCCTCCGCTGCAGATAGGGGTCCGAGGGCCCGGAAGTGTCCGAGGGCCCGGATGTGTCCGAAGGCATGGCGCGACTCCCGCTCGATGCGCTCAATGGAATGGCTGCATACCTTTGCGGTGCCGCTGGCCGCAACGCAAGACCCGTGCGTTAAACGCGCGTAAACCCGCCTCCCGCACGGCGGCCGGGCGCGGCGCTCACCCCAGGAACCCCCGCAGCAGCGCCGCCGTCCCCCCGCAGTGCTCCCGCATCGTCTCCCGCGCGCCGTCCGCGTCCCCGTCGAGGACCGCCCCGACCAGCGCGGCGTGCTGCCGCTGCGAGTGCTCAAGGTTGCGCACCAGCAGGGGGATGCAGTCGAGCAGGTCGTTCACCTGAGCGCGGACGGCCGCGTACTGGGCGGTGAGCGTCGGCGACCCCGACAGCTCGGCGAGCGTGAGGTGCAGCAGCGTGTCCGCGCGCCGGTACTCCGTCAGCGGCGCGTCGCGCGTGCTCCGCAGCGCGTCCCGCAGCCGGGCGGCCCCCTTGGCGTCCAGCCCGTGCGCCGCGCACAGCCCGGCCGCGCCCGCCTCCAGCACCTCGCGGAAGCGCAGCACGTCCTCCAGATCCACCTGCTCCACCCGGCGGCGCAGCTCGTCCTCACCGGGCGCCTGCGCGCGCGGCAGCACGAACGTGCCCCCGTACCGCCCCCGCCGCGCCTCCACCAGCCCCTGGTCGTGCAGCACCCTGAGCACCTCGCGCAGCGTCACCCGGCTGACGCCGAGACGGTGCGCCAGGTCCCGCTCGGCGGGCAGCCGTCCGCCCGCGGGGACCAGGCCGAGCCGCACGACCTGGAGGACCTGCTCCAGCGCCTCCTCGAAGCCGTTGCCGGCGCGCACCGGCCGCAGCACCGGCGCCAGCCGGTCGTCCGCGCGGCCGTCCGGGGCGTGCGGGGCGTCCGAGGAGTCCGCATCCGGCTTCGGCATCTCGCCGTGCCCCCTTCCCAAGCAATGGTTCTCCGCAATACCTTATGGCCCTTGGTCCTCGGCCGGCCGAAGGAGGCCCTTCCCCGTGGCAGACCGCACACCCCCGCTCACCGTCGAGGAACTGCACGCCCTCGTCGCGGGAGGCGAGATCGACACCGTCGTGCTGGCCTTCCCCGACATGCAGGGACGGCTCCAGGGCAAGCGGTTCGCCGCGCGGTTCTTCCTCGACGAGGTGCTGGAGCACGGCACCGAGGGCTGCAACTACCTCCTCGCCGTCGACACCGAGATGAACACCGTCGACGGTTACGCCATGTCCTCCTGGGAGCGCGGCTACGGCGACTTCGCCCTGTACCCGGACCTGACCACGTTGCGCCGCACCCCCTGGCACGAGGGCACGGCCCTGCTGGTCGCCGACCTCAACTGGAGCGACGGGTCGCCGGTGGTGGCCGCGCCCCGGCAGATACTGCGCCGCCAGCTCGACCGGCTGGCGGCCCTCGGGTACACCGCCATGGCCGCCACCGAACTGGAGTTCATCGTCTTCAAGGACACCTACGAGCGGGCCTGGGACGCGAACTACCGGGGCCTGACCCCGGCCAACCAGTACAACGTCGACTACTCGGTGCTGGGCACCGGCCGCGTCGAGCCCCTGCTGCGCCGCATCCGCAACGAGATGGCGGGCGCCGGGCTGACGGTGGAGTCCGCGAAGGGCGAGTGCAACCCCGGGCAGCACGAGATCGCCTTCCGGTACGACGAGGCCCTGGTCACCTGCGACCAGCACGCCGTCTACAAGACCGGCGCCAAGGAGATCGCGGCCCAGGAGGGCGTCTCGCTCACCTTCATGGCCAAGTTCAACGAGCGCGAGGGCAACTCCTGCCACATCCACCTCTCGCTGGCGGACCTGGAGGGGAACAGCGTCATGGCCGACGGCGACGGCCACGACATGTCACCCGTCATGCGCCACTTCCTGGCCGGCCAGCTCGCCGCGCTCCGCGACTTCTCCCTCCTCTACGCGCCGGGCATCAACTCGTACAAGCGGTTCCAGCCGGGTTCCTTCGCGCCGACCGCCGTCGCCTGGGGACACGACAACCGCACCTGCGCCCTGCGGGTGGTCGGCCACGGCCGCTCGCTCAGGTTCGAGAACCGGCTCCCCGGCGGGGACGTCAACCCCTACCTCGCCGTCGCCGGGCTCGTCGCGGCCGGGCTGTACGGCATCGAACACGAACTGGAACTGCCGGACCCGTGCGCGGGCAACGCGTACGCGGGGGAGTACGAGCACGTGCCCACCACCCTGCGCGAGGCCGCCGAGCTGTGGGAGAACAGCCCGATCGCCGAGGCCGCCTTCGGCGACGAGGTGGTCGCGCACTACCGCAACATGGCGCGGGTCGAACTGGCCGCCTTCGACGCCGCGGTGACCGACTGGGAGCTGCGCCGCTCCTTCGAACGCATGTGAGGTCGCGTCAAGTGTCGTACGAGCACGAGCTCCAGGTACTGAACCCGGCGACCGAGGAGGTCGTCTCCACCGTCCCGGCCGCGTCCCGCGAGGACGTCGGCGCGGCGGTGGCACGGGCCGCGAAGGCGCAGCTCACGTGGGCCGCGCTCGCCCCCGGCGACCGCGCCCGGCTGCTGCGCCGCTTCGCCGCGGCCGTGGACGGCCACGTCGAGGAGCTGGCCCGGCTCGAGGTCCGCGAGGCCGGGCACACCCTCGGCAACGCCCGCTGGGAGGCGGGCAACGTCCGCGACCTGCTCGACTACGCGGCCGGGGGAGTGGAGCGCCTCACCGGCCGCCAGATCCCCGTCCCCGGCGGCCTCGACGTCACCTTCCTGGAACCCCTCGGCGTGGTGGGCGTCATCGCGCCCTGGAACTTCCCGATGCCCATCGCCGCCTGGGGCGCCGCCCCCGCGCTCGCGGCCGGCAACGCGGTCCTCCTGAAGCCCGCCGAGACCACCCCGCTGACCGCCCTGCGCCTCGCCGAACTCGCCCTGGAGGCGGGCCTGCCCGAGCACCTCTTCCAGGTGCTGCCGGGGGAGGGACCGGTCGCGGGCGACGCGCTCGTCGAGCACCCGGGCGTCGCGAAGATCGTCTTCACCGGGTCGACGGCCGTGGGCCGCCAGGTGCTGGCCAAGGGCTCGGCGCACCTCAAGCGCGTCACCCTCGAACTCGGCGGCAAGAGCCCCAACATCGTCTTCGCCGACGCCGACCTGGAGGCCGCCGCCACGAGCGCGCCGATGTCCTTCCTCGACAACGCGGGCCAGGACTGCTGCGCCCGCACCCGCATCCTCGTCCAGCGTTCCGTGTACGACGACTTCCTCGCCCTCCTCGCGCCCGCGGTCGAGTCCGTCCGCGTGGGCGACCCGGCCGACGAGGGCACCGACATGGGCCCGCTGATCTCCGCGGCCCAGCTCGCGCGCGTACGGTCGTACGTCGCGCCGGACGCCGAGGGCATCCGTGGCAAGGCCCCCGAGGGACCGGGCTTCTGGTTCCCGCCCACCGTCCTCACCGGGGTCGAGCCCCGCGCGCGCGTGGCCGTCGAGGAGGTCTTCGGGCCGGTCGCCGTCGTGCTGCCGTTCGAGGACGAGGCGGACGCGGTCCGGCTCGCCGACGACACCCCGTACGGCCTCTCCGGATCGATCTGGACCCGGGACGTCGGCCGCGCGCTGCGCGTCTCGCGGGCCGTCCGCGCGGGCAACCTGTCCGTCAACTCCCACTCCAGCGTCCGCTACTGGACCCCCTTCGGCGGCTTCAAGCAGTCGGGCGTCGGCCGTGAGCTCGGCCCGGACGCCCTCGCCGCCTTCACCGAGACCAAGAACGTCTTCATCAGCACAGAGGGGCCCGCACAGTGACCGTGACCGAAGGAAGCGTCTGCCGCCGTCTCGTGGGCCGTACGGCCGTGATCACCGGTGCCGGCAGCGGCATCGGCCTCGCCACCGCGCGCCGCCTCGCCTCCGAGGGCGCCCACGTCGTCTGCGGCGACATCGACGAGGAAGCGGGCAAGGCGGCCGCGGCTGAGGTCGGCGGCCTCTTCGCACGGGTGGACGTCACCGACGCCGACCAGGTCGAGGCGCTGTTCCGGGCGGCGTACGACACGTACGGCAGCGTCGACGTCGCCTTCAACAACGCGGGCATCTCGCCCCCCGACGACGACTCCATCCTGACCACCGGTCTGGAGGCGTGGAAGCGCGTCCAGGAGGTCAACCTGACCTCCGTCTACCTGTGCTGCAAGGCCGCCCTGCCCTACATGCGGCGCCAGGGCAGGGGATCGATCATCAACACGGCCTCGTTCGTCGCCCGCATGGGCGCGGCGACCTCGCAGATCTCCTACACGGCCTCCAAGGGCGGTGTCCTCGCGATGTCGCGCGAGCTGGGCGTGCAGTTCGCCCGCGAGGGCATCCGCGTCAACGCCCTGTGCCCGGGGCCGGTCGACACGCCCCTCCTCCGGGAACTGTTCGCCAAGGACCCGGAGCGGGCCGCGCGCCGGCTGGTGCACATCCCGCTCGGCCGGTTCGCCCGCGCGGAGGAGATCGCCGCCGCGGTCGCGTTCCTCGCGAGCGACGACTCCTCCTTCGTGAACGCCACCGACTTCCTGGTGGACGGCGGGATCTCGGGCGCGTACGTCACACCGCTGTAGCGCCGCCGCGACCGGTCTACAGGAAGGTCCTCCCCTCACCGCGGTACGTCGGCACGGTCGCCGTCACCTCGTCGCCCGACACCAGGTGCAGCGCGTCGAACCGCTCGCACAGCTCACCGGCCTTGGCGTGCCGGAACCACACCTTGTCGCCGAGGAGCAGGTCGTCCGCGGGCGACCCCAGGAGCGGCGTCTGCACCTCGCCGGCGCCCTCCTGCGGGTCGTACCGCAGCCCTTCGGGGAGGTACGGCACGGGCAGCCGGTCACGGCCCGCGGCGCCCGAGGCCGGGTAGCCGCCACCGAGCACGGTGACGACCCCGACGCCCGGCCTGCGCACGACGGGCTGGGCGAACAGTGCCGCCGGACGGCCGCGGAACGAGGTGTAGTCGTCGAACAGCCGCGGCACGTACAGCCCCGACCCGGCCGCGATCTCGGTCACCGCGGCCTCCGCGGCGGTGTGCTGCACGCTGCCGGTGCCGCCGCCGTTGACGAACTCCAGGTCCGGCGCCACGGCCCGGACGGCGCGCACCACCTCGGCGCGCCGCTGGGCGATCTCCTTCTTCGCCACGGCCTGCATCAGCCGGATCGCCCGCGAGCGCAGCGGCCGCCCGGCGAGCGCGTCGCCGACCCCGGCGATCTGCGCCTCGTACGCCATCACCCCGACCAGCCGGAACCCGGGCCGCCGCTGGACCGCCCGGGCCAGCTCGGCGACCTGGGCGGGGGAGTGCAGCGGGGAGCGCCGGGCGCCCACCCGCACGCGCCCGCCGAGCAGCCTCAGGGACGTGTCCAGCTCCAGGCAGACGCGTACGGTCTCCCGGCCGCCCTGCCGTGCGTCGTCGATGAGCCGGAGCTGGGCCGGGTCGTCGACCATGACGGTGACGGCGGCGGCCAGTTTCGGGTCGCCGGCCAGTTCGGCGTAGCCCGCGCGGTCCGTGGACGGATAGGCGAGCAGAACGTCGTCGAAGCCGGAACGGGCGAGCCACAGGGACTCGGCGAGGGTGTACGACATGATGCCCGCGAAACCCTCACGGGCGAGGACGCGTTCGAGGAGGGCCCGGCAGCGCACGGACTTGCTGGCCACCCGGATCGGCTTGCCGCCGGCCCTTCGGCGCAGGTCTTCGGCGTTCGCGTCGAAGGCTTCCAGATCGACGATCGCGCAGGGCGCGTCGAGGTGTGCGGTCGCCCGGTCATAACGGGCGCGGTCAAGGGCACGGCCGGTCATGAACGAAGCCTGCCAGACCGATTTACCGCAGGGTAGGGGGATGTTCCGGGCAGATGCCCCGGGCGAGCGGACTGGTTCCCTCCAGGACCGTGTCAACCCGTAAAGTGACGCGAGCGCGGGGGACGACTCCCGGCCGGGATGGTGACGCGCCGCCACGGGTACGGATGCCCGGGGCGGGCGGCGGGCGCCCCGGGCGGACCGGCCCCCGGACGCGACGGACGCTCTCCACGGGCGGTCGAACGCCCCGACGATCATCCGGGGCGACCCGGGCAACGAGGAAACGGGGGGTGCATGGGTACGGAAGCACGCCGTGCCTCCATCCCGCCACGCCCTCCGGTGCCCCCGGAGGGGACCGATCCGCGCGTCCCCGCCGGACCGGCCGACCCTGAGGGCCTCCCCGCGGACACCGTTCCGACGACGGGTGCACCGCCGCCGTCGCGACCGGTCCGGACCCCGGCGGCGAGGAGCCCGTACACGGGCGGCCCTCCGTACCAGCCGCCCCATCCGCCCGCGGCCGGAGTGCCGCACCCACCGACCCACCCGCCCGCGAGCGGCGCCCCCGTCCCTCCTCCGCGCCCCGCCCGCGCGCCCGGCGCCCACATCTCGGGCC
>NZ_JAVRHI010000202.1:0-71620 GCF_034105845.1 Streptomyces sp. CRN 30
ACGGCATGGGCCGGCCCGGCGCCTCGGGCGCCGGGCCGGCCCATGCCGTCTCACCCGCCGACCGCGGGTGCGGTGCAGCCGATGCGGTGCATGTGATCAGCGGCGCGAGTGGCCGAAGAGAAGGCGGTAGGCGATCAGCAGCACGAGGGAACCGCCGATGGCGGCGACCCAGGTGGCTCCGTCGTAGAACTCCTCGGAGATGGGGCGGTCCAGCCAGCGGGCGGAGATCCAGCCGCCGATGAACGCGCCCGCGATGCCGATGAGGGTCGTACCGATGATGCCGCCCGGGTCGCGGCCCGGCAGCAGGAACTTGGCGATGGCCCCGGCCAACAGTCCCAGAATGATCCAGCCGATGATGCCCATGCCCTGAACCTGCCCTTCCCTCTGTGCCCGCGCTCTGTTCCTGCTCCGGCCAGGCTGTGTCCACACATGTCAGGGAGACTGCTCCCGTCGCAGGGGTCTCCGTGGCCGTACGGCGCCTTTCGTGTGCCTGTGTCGTGCTGTCGGCGACTCGTTCGTCGACGTCTTGCTGCTTATGCGTCGCGATCGGCGAAGTCGTCGGCGTTGTCGGCGTTGTCGACGTCGTCGAAGGCTCGTTCGTTGATGTCCTGTTATCGGTGAGGACGCCTGTGCCGTTCTCGCCGGTTCCGCTGATCAGTAGGGTGCGGCGCATGACACAGTCCGGCTCGGAAGACAGCCTGCGGCGGACGCTCGGGCTCGGGGACGCGGTGGTCGTCGGTCTCGGCTCGATGGTCGGCGCGGGCGTCTTCGTCGTCCTGGGGCCGGCCGCGCGTGCGGCGGCGTCCGGGCTCCTCCTCGCTCTCGGGGCGGCTGCCGTGGTGGCCTACTGCAACGCCATGTCCTCGGCGCGGCTGGCCGTCGTCCACCCCCGGTCCGGCGGCACGTACGTGTACGGGCGCGAGCGGCTCGGCGAGTTCTGGGGCTACCTGGCGGGCTGGTCGTTCGTGGTCGGCAAGACGGCCTCGTGCGCGGCGATGGCGCTGACCGTGGGTGCGTACGTCTGGCCGGAGCAGGCCCACTCCGTCGCCGTCGCGGCCGTGGTGGCGCTGACCGCGGTGAACTACGGCGGTGTACAGAAGTCGGCCCGGCTGACCCGGGTGATCGTGGTCGTCGTCCTGATGGTCCTCGCCGTCGTCGTGATCGTGTGCCTGCGGTCCGCCGCGGCCGACGCCGGGGGGCCCGGCCCCGGCCTCGAGCTCGGGCTCCCGTCGGGGGCGGGTGGCGTGCTCCAGGCCGCCGGCCTGCTGTTCTTCGCGTTCGCCGGGTACGCGCGGATCGCCACCCTGGGCGAGGAGGTACGTGACCCGGCACGTACCGTTCCGCGCGCGATCGCGCTGGCTCTCGGCATCACGCTGGTGGTCTACGTGGCTGTGGCCGTCGCCGCCCTGTCGGTGCTCGGGCCGGGCGGGCTCGGCAACGCCTCGGCACCGCTGGCCGACGCCGTGCGGGCCGCCGGTGTCCCGGAGCTCGTGCCCGTGGTGCGGGTCGGTGCCGCCGTGGCCGCGCTCGGTGCGCTGCTGACGCTCGTCCTGGGGGTCTCGCGGACGGCCCTGGCCATGGCTCGCGACCGTCATCTTCCGGGGGTGCTGGCCGCCGTGCACCCTCGCTCCCAGGTACCGCACAGGGCGGAGCTGGCTGTCGGCGCGGTCGTCGCCACACTGGCCGCCACCGTCGATGTGCGGGGCGCGATCGGTTTCTCGTCGTTCGGTGTACTCGCGTACTACGCCATCGCCAACGCGGCGGCCTGGACGCTGAGTCCGGCACCTGCTGCGCGGATCGTGCCGGCGGTGGGACTGGTCGGCTGCGTGGTGCTGGCGTTCGCGCTGCCGGGCGTGTCGGTCGCCGTGGGCGCGGCCGTCCTGGCCATCGGGGCGGCCGCGTACGGGGTACGTCGGTGGCGGACGGCGCGGAGGCGGGAGCAGTGACAGGGGCCGGGCGGGGGGCGGGGGCGGACAGGAACGGGCTGAGCGCTTCTGCCCTGCGTGAGCGGTCCGCCCCGCGTCGCCCTCGCTGTCAGCGCTGGGCGAACGGCTGGTCCGTGCGCACGATCTCGCGGCCCAGGGGCAGCAGGGAGACCGGTATCAGCTTGAAGTTGGCGATACCCAGGGGGATGCCGATGATCGTGACGCACAGGGCTATGCCCGTGGCGATGTGGCCGAGCGCCAGCCACCAGCCGGCAAGGACCAGCCACAGCACGTTGCCGACGCAGGAGGGCGCACCGGCGCCGCGGCGTTCGACCGCGGTGTATCCGAAGGGCCAGAGGGCGTAGATCCCGATGCGGAAGGCTGCGATGCCGAACGGGATGCCGATGATCGTGATGCACAGCAGCACACCGGCGAGCATGTAGCCGAGGAACAGCCAGAAGCCGCTGAGGACGAGCCAGACGATGTTCAGGATTGTCTTCACTGGTGGCGACCTGCCATCTGCTCGAGCCGGGCGATGCGTTCCGCCATCGGCGGGTGCGTCGAGAACATCTTGGACAGTCCCTGGCCCGGGCGGAAGGGGTTGGCGATCATCATGTGGCTCGCGGTCTCGATGCGGGGCTCCGGGGGCAACGGGAGCTGCTTGGTGCCCGCTTCGAGCTTGCGCAGGGCGCTCGCGAGGGCCAGGGGGTCGCCGGTCAGCTGGGCCCCGGAGGAGTCCGCCTCGTACTCCCTGGAACGGCTGATGGCGAGCTGGATCACGGTCGCGGCGATGGGGCCCAGGAGCATGATCATCAGCATGCCGAGGAGACCGGGACCGTCGTCGTCGTTCGAGCGGCCGATGGGGATCAGCCAGGCGAAGTTCACCAGGAACATGATCACTGAAGCCAGGGCGCCGGCCACCGAGGAGATCAGGATGTCGCGGTTGTAGACGTGGCTGAGTTCATGGCCGATCACGCCGCGCAGCTCACGCTCGTCCAGGAGGCGCAGGATGCCGTCGGTGCAGCACACGGCGGCGTTGCGCGGGTTGCGGCCCGTCGCGAACGCGTTCGGCGCGTCCGTCGGGGAGATGTACAGGCGGGGCATCGGCTGGCGGGCCTGGGTGGAGAGCTCGCGCACCATGCGGTACAGGGCGGGGGCCTCGAACTCGCTCACCGGGCGGGCCCGCATCGCGCGTAGAGCCAGCTTGTCGCTGTTCCAGTACGCGTACGCGTTCGTGCCGATCGCGACGAGGAGCGCGATGACGAGACCCATGCGTCCGAAGAAGCTGCCGATGACGATGATGAGTGCGGACAGTCCGCCCAGGAGTACGGCGGTCTTGAGCCCGTTGTGCCGGCGGTGCACGGTACGCCCTCCAAGTCGTGCGGCAGGGGAACCCTTGCTTGCTTACGGATGTGTTGACGCCACTTCTCGATCGGCCCCTCTCTCCTGGTGAACGCCCGGCGGGAGGGACTAGTTCCCTGGTGCGCGCCGGGGCGCCCGCTCCGCCGCCCCGGGTGACCGAGGCGGCCGTGGCGGCCGGAGGGACGCCTCCCGCGCGCAACGGTGCGGGTTCCCCACGCGCGCGCGTGAATGCGGTCAGTGGCTCAGAAGAGGCCGCTTCCGGCGGCGAAGCGCAGGACGAGCTGGGGTGCTGCGGAGAGGGCGATGCCCAGGACTCCGGTGAGCGCGATCGCCGCCGTCAGCGGGGCCGTCGCGCGGTGCTTTCCGGGCGCACCCTCGGGCGCCCGGAACAGCAGGGCCGTCCATTGGAGGTAGTAGAAGAGGGCGATGACGACATTGACCGCCATGACCACGGCGAGCCAGCCGAGGCCCGCGTCGACGGCGGCCGAGAACACGGTCACCTTGGCGAAGAGCCCGATGACGCCCGGGGGCAGTCCGGCGAGGCAGAGCAGGAAGAAGCCCAGGAGCAGGGCGGTGACGGGTGCGGAGGCGTGCAGGCCGCGGTAGTCGCTGACGCGGTTCAGGGGCTTCGTACGGGCCACCAGGGCGGCCACGGCGAAGGCCCCTAGGTTCACGGCGGCGTACATCAGCGCGTAGGCGACGGTGGAGCCGATCGACCGCTCGCCGTCGTCGGAGTACGCGGCCGCCGCGATCGGGACGAGGAGGTAGCCCGCCTGGCCGACGGAGGACCAGGCGAGGAGCCGTACCGCGCTGTACGCGCGCGTGGGCTGCTGGCGGAGGGCTCCGACATTGCCGACGGTCATGGTGAGGGCGGCCAGGACGGCGAGCGCCGGCCCCCAGACCGAGGCGTACGACGGGAGGGCGACGACGGTGACCAGGATCAGTCCGGAGAAGCCGACCGCCTTGCCGACGACCGACAGGTAGGCGGCCACCGGGAGCGGCGCGCCCACGTAGGTGTCGGGCACCCAGAAGTGGAAGGGCACTGCGGCCGTCTTGAAGGCGAAACCGACGAGTGTGAGCACGACGCCGGCCTGGGTGAGCGTCTCCAGCTGTCCGTCGACGTCCTGGATGCGGCCGGCGATCTCGGTGAGGTGGAGGGTGCCTGTCGCGGCGTACACGAAGCTGATGCCCAGGAGGCTCACGGCGGTCGCCGTGACCGAGGACAGGAAGAACTTCAGGGCCGCCTCGGAGGAGCGCCTGTCGCCGTACCGGAGGCCGACCAGGGCGAAGGCGGGCAGGGAGGCGACCTCCAGGGCGACCACGAGGGTCGCGAGGTCGCGGGCCGCGGGCAGGAGGGCGGCGCCCGCGGCGGACGACAGCAGCAGGAACCAGAACTCCCCCTCGGGCAGCCCACCGCGGGCGTCCTTCAGCGCGGTCGTCGACATGAGGGCCGCGAGGAGGGCACCGCCGAGCACGAGGAACTGGATGACGAGCGCGAACCGGTCCGCGGTGTAGCTGCAGGCGTTCGCGTCACCGGCGAGGCAGAAAGTGGAGCGGTCTCCGTCCCGCAGCGGCAGCAGGGCGAGCAAGGAGACGGCGAGGCCGGCGACCGACACCCAGCCGAGCAGGGCCTTCCCGCGCTCGCCCACGAACAGGTCCGCGACGAGCACGACGAGTCCCACGACCGCGGTGAGGGTGGGCGGCGCGATCGTGAGCCAGTCGACGGACTGGACCACGGACTGGACCGGGGAGCTCATCGGGTGCCTCCTGCGAGGAGCTGCTGCACGGCCGGGTCGGTCAGGCCGAGGAGTACCGCGGGCCAGAGGCCGGCGAGGACGGTGAGCACGACGAGCGGGGTCCAGGCCGCGAACTCGTACGTCTGTACGTCGGTGAGCTCGGCCCCGCGGCGCGCCTCCGCCTCCGTCGGCCGGGCCCCCATGCAGACGCGTCGCACGACGACGAGCAGGTACGCGGCGGTGAGCAGGGTGCCGAACGCGCCGATCGCCATGAAGGTGAGGAAGGCCGGGCGGCTGAGGCCCTCGGCGGGCCGGAACGCGCCGAACAGCGCCAGCATCTCGCCCCAGAACCCGGCGAGGCCCGGCAGTCCGAGCGAGGCCACGGCCGCGAAGGCGAACAGTCCGCCGAGGCGCGGTGCCCTGCCGTAGAGGGCGGCGCCGGTCCGCTGGGCGAGGGTGTCGAGGTCGGTCGTGCCGGTGCGGTCCTTGACCGCGCCGACCAGGAAGAACAGGAGTCCGGTGATGAGGCCGTGGGCGACGTTCGCGAAGAGCGCGCCGTTCACGCCGGTCGGGGTCATGGTGGCGATGCCGAGCAGCACGAAGCCCATGTGGCCGACGGAGGAGTAGGCGATCAGGCGCTTGAGGTCGCCCTTCGCGCCCTGCCTGGCGAGGGCGAGGCAGGCCAGCGACCCGTAGATGACGCCGACGACCGCGAAGGCGGCGAGGTACGGCGCGAAGGTGCGGAAGCCGTCGGGCGCGGCCGGCAGCAGGATGCGGACGAACCCGTAGGTGCCCATCTTGAGCAGGACTCCGGCCAGCAGGACCGAGCCGACCGTCGGCGCGGCGGTGTGGGCGTCCGGCAGCCAGCTGTGCAACGGCCACATCGGCGTCTTGACCGCGAGCCCGATCCCGATCGCGAGGACCGCGGTGACCTGCACGGACGTGGTGAGCGACCGGCCGTTGTCAGTGGCGAGTGCCACCATGTCGAACGTGCCCGCTCCGAGTCCGATCAGGAGCAGGCCCAGCAGCATGATCACGGAACCGAGCAGTGTGTAGAGGATGAACTTCCAGGCGGCCCGGGTGCGCTGTGCACCGCCCCACCGGGCAATGAGGAAGTACATCGGGATGAGCACCATCTCGAAGGCGAGGAAGAACAGCAGCAGGTCGAGGACGGCGAAGGTCGCGAGGGTGCCGGACTCGAGGAGGAGCAGCAGCGCGACGAAGGCCTTCGGGGACGGCGTCAGCGGGTGGTGCCGCTGCCTGAAGTAGGAGTACAGCGCGCAGAGGAAGGTCAGCAGCGCGGTCAGGACCAGGAGGGGGAGGGAAATGCCGTCGACGCCCAGGTGGATGCGCACGTCGAGCGCGGGGATCCAGCTGATGTCCGTGCTCGCCTGCATCCTCGACGGCTGGTCGTGGTCGAAGCCGAGCGCCAGGACGATCACGGCGGCGAGGATCGCGCCGGTCACGGTCACGCCGTGGCGGAGCACGGCCTGCTCGGGTGACTTCCCCTTCAGTCCGGGCGGGGCCGGCAGGAGGGCGGCGACGGCTCCGAGGAGCGGGCCGACGACGATCAACGCCAGAAGGAACTGCATCACGGACTCGCTGATATCGATCACGCCTGCTCACGCTCCCGTGGCGACGAGGAGGACGGCGACCACCAGGACGACGGTGCCGGCGAGCAGCGCGCTCACATAGGTCTGCACATTGCCGGTCTGGGCGCGCCGGACGGCGGCGCCGAGCAGGCGGGGTACGGCGCTGGCGCCGCGTACGTAGGTGTCGACGACCTCGCGGTCGAGGAAGCGGACGACCCGTGCCGCGCCCTGGACCGGGCGGACGAAGAGGGCCGCGTACACGGCGTCGAGGTGGAAGCCCGCGGCCGCGGGCCGGTGCAGCGGGCCGAGCAGCAGTCGGCCCGGGTCGGCCGGGTCGGGGGCGGAGGCCACGTTGCCGTAGGCGGGCGTGTGGCTCGCGATCGCCTCGGCCTCGACCTCGCCCGCGTCGGCCCCAGGGTGGGCGGCGACCGCGCCCAGCGGGACTCTGGCCGCGAGCGCGGTGGTGTGCCGCCAGGTGCCGTACGTGACGAGGCCGCCGACAAGGGCGAGGCCCGTGCCGAGGACGGAGGTGGTGAGGGCCGGGGTCAGGGACCGGCCGTCCAACCAGTCGGGCAGCACCCCAGTGGCCAGGCCGAAGGCGATCGAGGGGACCGTGAGCAGCCAGAGCACGGCGTTCATGGCGACCGGCTGCCTGCCGTGGTCGGGGGCCTCGGCTCCGTGGCCGCGGAAGGCGAGCAGCCACAGGCGGGTGGCGTAGGCGGCGGTGAGGAGGGCTGTGAGCAGGCCCGCGACGAGTACGGTCCAGCCGGCGGCGGCCGGTACGTGCTCGGCGTGGCCGGTGGCCGCGTGCTCGGCGGCGCCGAGGACGGCCTCCTTGGAGAAGAAGCCGCTGAAGGGCGGGACCGCGGCCAGGGCGAGGAGCGCCACGGTCGTCGTCCAGTAGGCGTCGGGAACGCGGGCGCGCAGGTCCTTCATCCGGGACAGGGCGGCCAGCGAGTTGGTGCCGGCCGCGTTGATGATCACGCCGGCGGCGAGGAACAGCAGTGCCTTGAAGGCGCCGTGCGACAGGAGGTGGAAGACGGCGGCGCCGCGGTCGCCGACGGCGAGGGCGCCGGTCATGTAGCCGAGCTGGCCGATCGTCGAGTACGCGAGGACGCGCTTGATGTCGTCCTGGGCGAGCGCGGCGAGGGCCGAGCCGGCCATCGTGACCGCGGCCATGACGGCGAGGACGACCAGGGCCGCCGCGGAGGCGGCGAAGACCGGGAGGAGCCGGGCGATGAAGTAGACACCGGCGGCGACCATCGTCGCGGCGTGGATCAGCGCGGAGACGGGCGTGGGTCCCGCCATCGCGTCGGGCAGCCAGGTGTGCAGCGGGAACTGCGCCGACTTGCCCGCCACGCCGGCGAGGAGCAGCAGGGCGATCAGGGTCGGGTGGTCGAGTCCGCCGGTCGCGACCGTGTCCAGGACGGTCGTGACGCGGAAGGACCCGGCGTCCACGGCGAGCGCGAACAGACCGATGAGGAACGGGACGTCGCCGAGCTTGGTGACGAGGAATGCCTTGATCGAGGCGGCGCGGGCCTCCGCGGTCTCCCAGTAGTGGCCGACCAGGAAGTAGGAGCAGATGCCCATGATCTCCCAGCCGACCAGCAGCACCATCAGGTCGCCCGAGTAGACGACGAGCAGCATCGCGGAGGTGAAGAGGGAGACGAGGGCGGCGTACGAGGGGTAGCGCGGGTCGTCGCGCAGGTAGCCCGTCGAGTAGATCTGCACGCAGGTGGCGACCAGGCCGACCAGGACGGCGACGAGCGCGGCGAAGCCGTCGACGTACAGGGCGAGCTCGATGGGGACCGAGCCGGTGGGTGTGAGTTCCGTGGCGGCGTCGACGGCCCGGCCGCCACCCTGGCGTGCGGCGACCAGCGCGGCGAGGACGAGGGCCGTGAGGGTCGGCAGGACGGCGAGGGGGCGGACGAAGCCGGGGGCCGTACGTCCCAGGAGGAGACCGGCGACGGCGCCCAGGAACGGGAGGAGGGGGACGAGGACGGCGAGGGTGGTCGTGGTCACGCGGTGGCCTCGGCCTTCTCGGCGGCCGCCCCGGTCGCGGGGGTTGCGGGGGTGTCGCTGTCCGGGCCGTCACCGTCGGGTCCGTCGGGCTCGTGGCCCTCGGCGGTGTCGCGGAGCTTGTCGATGTCCGAGGTGCCGCGGTTGCGGTGGACGGCGAGGACGATCGCCAGACCGATGCCGATCTCGGCGGCGGCGATGGCGATGGTGAACAGGGTGAGTGCCTGGCCGGAGTGCAGGGTCTCCACGGCGGCCCTGCTGAGCCAGACGTCGAAGGCGACGAGGTTCAGGTTGACGGCGTTGAGCATGAGCTCGACCGACATCAGGACCAGGATCGCGTTGCGGCGGGCCAGGACTCCGTACAGACCGGTGCAGAAGAGGAGGGCGGACAGCACGGCGGGATAGGCGAGGTGCATCAGCGGGCTCCTTCCTGGGACGGGGGCTGCCCGTCGGAGGCGGACGGAGGCCGGTCGGTGGTCGAGGCGAGCCGGTCGGAGGACGAAGGGGTGGAGGGGCCGGTCCTCGCCTTGCGGGACAGGACGATCGCGCCGACGAGGGCAGCGAGGAGGAGGACGGAGAGGGCCTCGAACGGGAGGACCCAGTTCTGGAAGAGGGCCTCACCGGTCACCTCGGTGGAACCCTCGGCGGGACCGTCCAGATCGATCCAGGTCGTGCGGAACGCGTCGACGACGACCCAGACCAGGGCCGCGGCCGAGGCGACGGCCACGGCGAGGGCTGCCCAGCGGTTGCCGGAGTCGGCGTCCGGCGAGCGGCCGATCGGGGCCCTGGTGAGCATCAGGCCGAACAGGAGGAGGACGACGACGGAACCGACGTAGATGAGGACCTGCACCCAGGCGATGAACTCGGCGGTGAGCAGGAGGTACTCGACGGCGAGGCCGCCGAGGGCCACCACGAGCCACAGTGCGGCGTGCACCAGCTGCCGGGTGGTGACGGTGACGACGGCGGCGCCGAAGGTGACCAGGCCGACGAGGAGGAAGGCGATCTCCACACCGGTCGGCGAGAGGAAGCCCTGGGTTTCGACCTGGGTCCGTGCCTGAGCCTGCGCCTGCACTTGGGTCTGCACCTGGGCGAGGACGGCGGTCACTGCGGGGGTCATTCCCGGCCCTCCTGCCGCGGCCGGTCCGTCTGCTGCCGGGCGGCGAGCTTCTCGGCACTCTTGCGGGCGGCGGCGTACTCTTTCGGCTCCTCCGCGCCGGAGTCGAGGGCGGGCGGGGCCGGCACCGTCCACATCCACTCACGGAGCTTGTCGCGCTCGTGGGTGAGGTCGCGGATGTCGGTCTCGGCGTACTCGAACTCCGGGGACCAGAAGAGGGCGTCGAAGGGGCAGACCTCGATGCAGATACCGCAGTACATGCAGAGGGAGAAGTCGATGGCGAAGCGGTCGAGGACGTTGCGGCTGCGCTCCCGGCCGCCCGGGGCGGCGGGAGGGACCGTCTCCTTGTGGGAGTCGATGTAGATGCACCAGTCCGGGCACTCGCGGGCGCACAGCATGCAGACCGTGCAGTTCTCCTCGAAGAGGCCGATCACTCCGCGGGTACGGGGCGGGAGGTGGGGCTGGACCTCCGGGTACTGCTCGGTGACGGTCTTCTTCGTCATCGTGCGCAGGGTGACGGCCAGGCCCTTGGCCAGGCCGGATCCGGGGATCGGCCGGCGGGGCCGCTCGGCGGGCGTAGTCGAGGCGGAGGCGTGGTGATCGGGCGACGGGCGGGACATGGTTACTGGTTCACCACCTTGACGACGCCGGTGAGGGCGATCTGGGCGAGGGCGAGCGGGACGAGGAGGGTCCAGGACAGCTTCTGCAACTGGTCCTCGCGGAGCCGGGGGTAGGTGACGCGCAGCCAGATGACGACGAAGGCGAGCACGGCGGTCTTCAGCAGGGTCCAGACCCAGCCGAGGCCGTCGGCGCCCCAGGGGCCGTGCCAGCCGCCCAGGAAGAGGACGGCGGTCAGGCCGCACAGGATGACGATCCCGGCGTATTCCGCGAGGAGGAAGAGCGCGAAACGGAGACCGGTGTACTCCGTGTACGCGCCGAAGATGATCTCCGAGTCGGCGACCGGCATGTCGAACGGCGGGCGCTGCAGTTCGGCGAGTCCGGCGACGAAGAAGACGACCGCGCCGACGATCTGCCAGGGCAGCCACCACCACTCGAAGGCGTCGACGATGCCCGGGAGGGAGACGGTGCCGGCCGCCATGGCGACGGAGGCGGCGGCGAGGAGCATGGGGAGCTCGTAGGCGAGGAGCTGGGCGGCCGTGCGGAGGCCACCGAGGAGGGAGAACTTGTTGGCGGAGGCCCAGCCCGCCATGAGCGAGCCGAGGACACCGACGCCCATGACGGCCAGCACGAAGAAGACACCCGCGTCGACGACCTGGCCCACCGCGCCCTCGCCCGGGCCGACGGGGATGACGAGGAGGACCAGGAGGTACGGGAGGAGGGAGACCGCGGGAGCGAGCTGGAAGATACGGCGGTCCGCGCCCGCGGGGACGACGTCCTCCTTCTGCGCGAACTTGACGCCGTCGGCGACGAGCTGGGCCCAGCCGTGGAAGCCACCGGCGTACATGGGGCCGAGACGACCCTGCATGTGGGCCATGACCTTGTGCTCGGTCTGACCCACGATCAGGGGAAGGGCGAGGAAGACGACGAAGACCAGGAGCAGTCGCAGGGCGACGTCGAGAACGTCGTTCACTGCGCGCCTCCTGCGGGAGTGTCGGGGTCCGAACGGGCGGGGTCCGGAAACGCGGGGGCGGAGGGGTCGGAGTCGGACGGGTCGGACGGGTCGGGCGGGCCGGGCTGATCAGACGGGTTGGGCTGGTCAGACGGCTCTGAAGGGTCCGGGCTGGGGTCGGGGACGGGGGACGTTGCTGGCTGTTGGGGCTGTGTCTGCGGAGTCTGCGGAGTCGGCTCGAGGCCGGTGCCCTCGGTCGGCTGTGGCTCCGCCTGCGGCTCGTCGAAGGCGGGACGGGCGTGGTGCCAGGGGGCGTCCGCGCTGCGGGGTGCGGTGGATGCCTGCGGGCCGGAGTGCTCGGTCCGGGGCGAGGGTTCGCGCGGGCCGGAAGCCGCGCGCTGGCTCGCCGAGCCGCCCGAGGCACTGCGCGTACGGCGGGGCCCGGCCGGGGGCGCCGGCTCGGCCGACGGCCCGCTCCCCGGTGAGCCTGCGCTTTCGGCCCGCTGACTGGCCGAACCTCCACTCGCGGTGCGGGTGCGGCGCGGGCCCGGGGACGGCTGCGTCGGCTCGGAGGGCACCGCGGCCTCCGGCGCCCCCGCGTCCCCGGCACGCTGACTGGCCGAACCCCCGCTCGCGGTGCGGGTGCGGCGCGTGGGGGCCGTGTCGGTGGTGGGGCCGGTCTGGCCGGCCGAGCCCTCGGCTGCCGTACGGGTGCGGCGGACCGGGCGGTCTCCGGCGGCTCCGGCAGTCCGGGCGGTGCGGGCTCCACGGGCCGGGGCCGGTGGGAGCTGGCCCTTCAGGGGGCCCCACTCGTTGGGGTCCGGGACGCCGGGGGGCAGCATCTGGCGGCGCTTGGGGCCACCGGAGTCCGACTCGCCCGGTTCCTTGGCGCCCGGCCACGCCTTCGCGACCCGTGCCGCCAGGACGAAGTCCTTGCGCAGCGGGTGGCCCTCGAAGTTCTCGGGCAGCAGGAGCGGATCGAGTCCGGGGTGGCCCTGGAAGGTCACACCGAACATCTCGTGGGTCTCGCGTTCGTGCCAGGCCGCGCCCGCGTAGACGTCGACGGCCGAAGGCAGGACCGGGTTCTCGTGCGGCACCGTGGTGCGCAGGAGCAGACGGCGCACCGGGGAGAGGACCACCACGTGTGCCGAGACCCGGAAGCCCGTGCCGGGTTCGTCGACCGCGCTGAGCCAGTCGAAGTACGTGCAGCCCAGCCTCGCGTGGGCCGTGCGCAGGGCCTCCGTCCAACCTGCGGACGGGACGTCCACGGTGAGGACGCCGTAGGACTCCTCGGCCGTGGCGTCCGGGCCGAAGAGTTCCTCGACGGGTGCGGGCAGCCAGCCGGTCACCGGTCGGCCTCCCCCGTGGCGGGGCCACCGGACGCGGCGGAGTCACCGGCCGCATCGGGAGCGTCCTCGGCTGCCCGTCCGGTGCCCCCGTCAGTCGCCGTTGACGGCACGGACGGCACGGACGGCCCGGACGGCGGTCGTACGAGGTCGCTCTGGAGGGCGCCCGTCGACGGGCGTGCGCCGCTCCCGTTGCCGTACCGCTCCGCCAGGGACTCGCGCGCGATCTTCTCCTGGAGCTTCAGGATGCCCTGGAGCAGTGCCTCCGGGCGGGGCGGGCAGCCGGGGACGTACACATCGACGGGGATGATCTGGTCGACGCCCTTGGTGACGGAGTACGAGTCCCAGTAGGGGCCGCCGCAGTTGCTGCAGGCGCCGAACGAGATGACGTACTTCGGCTCCGGCATCTGCTCGTACAGGCGTTTGACGGCGGGCGCCATCTTGTCCGTGACCGTGCCGGACACGACCATCAGGTCGGACTGGCGCGGACCGGGGGCGAACGGGATCACGCCGAGGCGGATGAAGTCGTGCCGGGACATCGACGCGGCGATGAACTCGATGGCGCAGCAGGCGAGGCCGAAGTTGAAGACCCAGAGCGAGTAGCGGCGGCCCCAGTTCAGGACCACCTTCATCGGCTCGGGGGCGAGGCGGGAGAGCGCACCCAGGCGCTTCGGCTCGGGCAGCGGTACCGGCTCGGGCGCTCCGGAAGTGGAAGTGGTGGAACCGGAAGTGGTGGAACCGGAGGTCGCGGAGCTGGAGATCGTGGAGTGGATGGAGGGGGTCACGTCCATGCGAGGACGCCCTTCTTGTATGCGTACAGCAGGCCCACGGCGAGGAAGCCCAGGAAGATGAACATCTCCACGAGGGTCGTCGCGCCGTAGCCGGGCTCGGCGAAGACCGTGGCCCAGGGGAACAGGAAGATCGAGTCGACGGCGAAGATCACGTACAGGAACGCGTAGACGTAGTAGCGGACCTGGGTGTGCGCCCAGCCCTCGCCGACGGGGTCGACCCCGCACTCGTACGTCATGAGCTTCTCGGGTGTGGGCACCACCGGGCGCAGCAGGCGGCCCGCCCCGAAGGCGACGGCGACGAACAGCACGCCGACCACGGCGAGCAGTCCGACCACCGAATAGGACTGGAAGTAGTCCGCCGCGACCACGGTTCCGCGCTCCGCGACCGCGGTGACCACCGTCGGTTCCGGCACGTCCGACCCTCGCTCCCTGATCTAGTGGTCCCGTCCGTCTGCGACCGCTGGGTAGCTGCGGCCTGTGGGCACCCGCGACCCGCGTGCACCGGCGCACACATGTCCACACGCGTACATGCGTACGTGCGTGTACTGGCGTACATGCGTGTCGTGCACCTGGTACGTCCGGTGCGGCACCGCACGACCGGGCCGCCGGTCCCGCACCCTGGTGCGCCCTGTTCGACGATCTGTACGCACGGGAGTCTAGGCCCTGCTAAAGAGACGGTAAGCATCCCGTCACGGCCCGGCATCCGGATGCCATGGCGGTGGGGCCGGGTGGGGTTTTCCCCAGGACGTCCCGGCGGTCCGCCTCATGGCGCGGCCGAGGGCGGACGGGCACGCTGTGGGGCATGACCGCTGCGCTCTCCGCCGACTCCGCCCAGACCGACCGCCAGCAGGACCCGGTGCACGGGCGCCGGTTGCCTTCCGGCCGGGCGGTGTCCGCTCCGCTGCCGCCCGCCCGGCCGGCGTTCGACACGCAGACCTGGAAGGAGATCGCGCACCTCCTCGCCAACCTGCCCGTGACGCTGCTCGGGTTCACGTACGTGGTGGCCACGCTGTCCACGAGTGCGTCCCTGACGGTGACCGTGATCGGCTTCCCGCTCCTCGCGGCCGCGCTGATGGGCGCCCGGCAGCTGGGGAAGCTGGAGCGGGCGCGGGCCCGGGTGCTGCTCGGGCTGCGGGTGGACGAGCCGAGCCCGCTGCCGTTGCGCGGGCGCGGTGGATTCGTCACACGGGTGTGGTTGGCCGTGAAGGACCCGGTGGGCTGGCGCACGATGCTCTACGAGCTCACGCGGCTGCCGTGGAGTGTCGTGACGTTCGTTGTCACCCTGGTTTCACTGTTCGTGCTGTGGCCGGTACTGCCGTACATAGCGCGCGGGCTGACGCACGTGGACCGGGCCATGGTGCGTGCCCTGCTGTCCCCCTCCGAGGAACTGGAGCGCCGTATCGCGGAGCTGGAGTCGGACCGGGGGACCGTCGTCGACACCGCCGCCGCCGACCTGCGGCGCATCGAGCGCGACCTGCACGACGGCGCGCAGGCCCGGCTGGTCAATCTCGCCATGGGGCTCGGGCTGGCGAAGGAGAAGCTGCTCGAGGACCCCGACGCGGCGGCGACGATGGTCGAGGAGGCGCACGGCGAGGTGAAGCTGGCGCTCCAGGAACTGCGGGACCTCGCGCGCGGGATCCACCCGGCGGTACTGACCGACCGGGGGCTCGACGCGGCGTTGTCCGCGGTGGCGTCCCGTTGTACGGCGTCCGTGAAGGTGAGCGTCGACCTGAGGACGCGGCCGGCCGCCGCCGTCGAGGGCATCGCGTACTTCACGGTCTCCGAGCTGCTGCAGAACGTCAGCAAGCACAGTGGGGCCCGCTCCGCCGCCGTGGACGTGTGGCGCGCGGACGACCGGCTCCTCGTCCAGGTCCGGGACGACGGGCGCGGCGGCGCGAGCCTCGACGGCGGTACGGGCATGGCCGGACTCGCGGACCGGCTGGGCGCGGTGGACGGCCTGTTCGTCGTCGACTCGCCGGTGGGCGGCCCGACCACGGTCACGGCGGAACTGCCCTGGCGGAACCGGGAGGGCGAAGGGAGAGGGTAGGGATAACCCCCGGCCCAAGACGCCGATGGACTCCATGGTCCGTCGGCCGCGGCACCGGCATCGTGGAACCCGACGAACCACGAAGGTTCCGACGCATCACGGCGGTCCCGACGCATCAAGAGGTTCCGACGACGGTCCCGACGGACCGCGACGGTCCGAACGGTCCCGACGGCATCAGAGACCCCATGGGTGAGTTCCGGGTGTTCCGGGTGCGGGTCAGAGGAGAAACGGACGGCAACGATGGCCACGGAGTATGGACACGGGTACGGGAACTGGGGCGGCTCCGAGGTGATCGAGGAGCGACGGCACCGGCTCCCCGCGGGACTGCGGGCACCCTTCGAGGCGCGTAGCTGGGGGGAGCTGGCCTATGTGCTGCTGAGCCTGCCGATCGCGATCGTGATGTTCACGTACGCCGTGACCATGGTCTCGCTCGGCGCGGGCCTGCTGGTCACCTTCCTCGGGATACCGGTGCTGGCCGCCGCGCTGGCCGGCTGCCGGGCGTTCGGCATGCTGGAGCGGACGCGGGCCCGCGGGCTGCTGGGCGTGACGGTGGCCGATCCGGAGCCGCTGCGGATGAAGCGGTCGGGTGCCGTGGCGTGGATGGGCGCCGTCCTCAGGAGCGGTACCTCGTGGCGGCACCTGCTGTACGCGTTCCTGCACTTCCCGTGGGCCGTGTTCGCGTTCTCGGTGGCGTTGAGCCTGTGGGTGACCGGGTGGGCGATGCTGACGTACCCGCTCTGGTTCTGGGTCTTCCCGATGTGGGCGGGACAGGGCGGTCTGCAGCTGTACGGCGACGACTCGCACAGCGTGTACCTGGACAACCCCTTCGAGATCACCGTGACCGCGGGGATCGGGCTGCTGTTCACGCTGGCCACGCCGTGGATCGTGCGCGCGCTGACGATGGTGGACCGGCTGCTGGTGCAGGGACTGCTGGGGCCGTCCCGGCTGGCCACCCGCGTGGTGGAGCTGGAGTCGGACCGGGGGGCCGTCGTCGACACCGCCGCCGCCGACCTGCGGCGCATCGAGCGCGACCTGCACGACGGCGCGCAGGCCCGGCTGGTGGCGCTGGCCATGGATCTGGGGCTGGCGAAGGAGAAGCTGACGGAGGACCCGGACGCGGCGGCGCGCATGGTGGACGAGGCGCACGGTGAGGTGAAGACGGCACTGCAGGAGTTGCGGGACCTGGCGCGGGGGATCCATCCGGCGGTGCTGACCGACCGGGGGCTGGACGCGGCACTGTCCGCGGTGGCGTCGCGGTGCGCTGTGCCGGTGCAGGTGGACGTCGACCTGCCGGCCCGGCCGGTGCCGGCGATCGAGGGGATCGCGTACTTCACCGTGTCGGAGCTCCTCCAGAACATCAGCAAGCACGCACGGGCCGGCCGGGCGACCGTGGACGTGTGGAGGGTGGACGACCGGCTGATGCTCCAGGTCATGGATGACGGGGTGGGCGGCGCGGAGGCGTCCGGCGGCTCCGGGCTGGCGGGGCTGGCCGAGCGATTGGACGCGGTCGACGGAATCCTGGTGGTGGACTCACCGCAGGGCGGGCCCACTCGGGTGACGGCGGAGCTGCCCTGGCGCATGAAGTAGCCCGTAGGCCCGTCCTGGGCCTGGTCGTGCCCTCCGGCCGTACGGGCCCCTATGGCTCGTACGACCGGAGGGCACTGGTTGTACCCCTTTCCCGTGGCGCGGTTCGTGCCCCCTCCGCCCCACCCCCGCCCCTGCCCCCGCCCCCCTCCCCGCCGCCCGCGGCCCGCGGGATCGGGTGAGTTATCCACAGGCCCCCTTGGGGGACGGCGGATCGCGGGATACTGATGTGCCGGGAGACATCGGACACACAGGGCGCGGGGGCCGAAGAGCGTGGAGAACAAGGTGCGGGTGATCATCGCCGAGGATTCGGTGCTGCTGAGGGAGGGGCTGACGCGGCTGTTGACCGACCGTGGACACGAGGTCGTGGCGGGTGTGGGGGACGGCGAGGCACTGATCAAGACGATCACTGAGCTGGCCGCGCAGGACGAGCTGCCGGACGTGGTCGTCGCGGACGTGCGCATGCCTCCGACCCACACGGACGAGGGTGTCAGAGCCGCGGTGCGGTTGCGCCGGCACCACCCCGGTCTGGGGGTGCTGGTGCTGTCGCAGTACGTGGAGGAGCAGTACGCCACCGAGTTGCTCGCCGGATCCAGTCGCGGAGTCGGCTATCTGCTGAAGGACCGGGTAGCCGAAGTCCGTGAGTTCGTCGACGCGGTGGTGCGAGTGGCCCGTGGAGGCACCGCGTTGGACCCGGAGGTGGTCGCGCAGCTGCTCGGCCGCAGCCGCAAGCAGGACGTGCTCGCGGGACTCACCCCGAGGGAGCGGGAAGTGCTGGGACTCATGGCCGAGGGGCGTACCAACTCGGCCATCGCCCGGCAGCTCGTGGTGAGCGACGGAGCCGTCGAGAAGCACGTCAGCAACATCTTCCTCAAGCTGGGCCTGTCACCGAGCGACGGGGATCACCGGCGTGTCCTGGCAGTGTTGACCTATCTGAACTCGTGATGAACTGACACCGTGTCAGTCTGTGTCGATCGACGTTGGTCAAGCCGGTCGGTACCGACCGGCCCGGCCGGCGTTGGTCAGGTCAGTCGGTACCGATCGCCCCGGTCGGCGCCGGTCGCGCCGGTCGGTGCCGGCCGCACCGGTCGGTGCCGGCCGCACCGGTCGTCGCCGTCGCCGGTCGCTCCGGTCGTGCCGGTGACCGCCGGCCGTACCGGTCGCCGCATGCGTCAGCCACCCGGCAGCCGTCGGGCGCAGAACCGCAGGATGAGCACTGAGCGTCTTCTAAGGAGCATTGGGGGGCGAGTAAATCGTGACAAGTCCGGGTGCCGGGCAGTCTCAGAGTCGTGTCCATTATGCGAACATCCAGGGGAAGTCGACCCTTACGGACGTAGGGTTGACCGTGGGAAGGCCAGTGGGAGGGCCGCTCCCCGGCAGCCGCCTCGAAGGAGGTCCAGTTCAGTGACCAGCCAGGTCAGCAGTCCAGAGGAGCAGCCAGGAGAGCAGGCCGACCAAGCCGTCGTGGGAGAGCAGCGCGATCCGGCAGGCGCGAAGGACGTCCGCCGGCTGGACCGGGTGATCATCCGTTTCGCGGGTGACTCGGGTGACGGTATGCAGCTCACGGGCGACCGTTTCACCTCCGAGACCGCGTCCTTCGGCAACGACCTGTCGACGCTGCCGAACTTTCCCGCCGAGATCCGCGCCCCCGCCGGCACCCTGCCCGGCGTCTCCTCCTTCCAGCTGCACTTCGCCGACCACGACATCCTCACCCCCGGTGACGCGCCGGACGTGCTGGTCGCCATGAACCCGGCGGCCCTGAAGGCCAACCTCGCCGATCTGCCACGCGGTGCGGAGATCATCGTCAACACCGACGAGTTCACCCGGCGGGCGCTGCAGAAGGTCGGCTACGACACCAGCCCGCTGGAGGACGGTTCCCTCGCGGGCTACAGCCTCCATCCGGTGCCGCTGACCACGCTGACCGTGGAGGCGCTGAAGGAGTTCGACCTCAGCCGCAAGGAGGCCGAGCGCAGCAAGAACATGTTCGCGCTGGGCCTGTTGTCGTGGATGTACCACCGGCCCACCGAGGGCACCGAGCGGTTCCTGCGCGCGAAGTTCGCCAAGAAGCCGGACATCGCGGCGGCCAACATCGCCGCGTTCCGCGCGGGGTGGAACTTCGGTGAGACCACCGAGGACTTCGCGGTCTCCTACCAGGTGGCGCCGGCCACGCAGGCCTTCCCGGTGGGCACCTACCGCAACATCTCCGGGAACCTGGCGCTGTCGTACGGGCTGATCGCCGCCGCCCGCCAGGCCGATCTGCCGCTCTACCTGGGCTCCTACCCGATCACGCCGGCCTCCGACATCCTGCACGAGCTGAGCCGGCACAAGAACTTCGGGGTGCGCACCTTCCAGGCCGAGGACGAGATCGCCGGCATCGGTGCCGCGCTGGGCGCCGCCTTCGGCGGGTCGCTGGCGGTGACCACCACCTCCGGGCCGGGAGTGGCGCTCAAGAGCGAGACCATCGGGCTGGCGGTCTCCCTGGAACTGCCGCTGCTGATCGTGGACATCCAGCGCGGCGGCCCCTCCACCGGACTGCCGACCAAGACGGAACAGGCCGACCTGCTGCAGGCGATGTACGGGCGCAACGGCGAGGCCCCGGTGCCGGTGGTGGCCGCCCGCACCCCGGCCGACTGCTTCTACGCGGCGCTGGAGGCGGCCCGTATCGCGCTGGCCTACCGCACCCCGGTGTTCCTGCTGTCCGACGGCTACCTGGCCAACGGCTCCGAACCCTGGCGCGTCCCGGACCTGGAGGAACTTCCCGACCTGCGGGTGCAGTTCGCGCAGGGCCCGAACCACACGACGGACGACGGCCGCGCGGAGTTCCGGCCCTACCAGCGCGACCCCGAGACCCTGGCCCGCCCCTGGGCCATCCCCGGCACCCCGGGCCTGGAGCACCGCATCGGCGGCATCGAGAAGCAGGACGGCACCGGCAACATCTCCTACGACCCCGCCAACCACGACTTCATGGTCCGCACCCGCCAGGCCAAGATCGACGGTGTCGAGGTGCCCGACCTCGCCGTCGACGACCCCCACCGGGCCAGGACCCTGGTGCTCGGCTGGGGTTCGACCTACGGGCCGATCACCGCGGCGGTACGGCGACTGCGCGCGGTCGGGGAGTCCGTCGCCCAGGCACACCTGCGCCACCTCAACCCCTTCCCGCGCAACCTCGGGGCGGTGCTGGAGGGGTACGACAAGGTGGTGGTCCCCGAGATGAACCTCGGTCAGCTCGCCGCGCTGATCCGTGCGAAGTACCTGGTGGACGCCCAGTCCTACAACCAGGTCAACGGCATGCCGTTCAAGGCCGAACAGCTCGCCACGGCTCTCAAGGAGGCCATCGATGGCTGAGACGTCCAGGGAAGGGACCGGCACGATCGAGGCACTCTCGCTGGTGCCCAAGGCCGAGGCCAGGCAGTCCATGAAGGACTTCAAGTCCGACCAGGAAGTGCGCTGGTGCCCCGGCTGCGGTGACTACGCGATCCTCGCGGCGGTGCAGGGTTTCATGCCCGAGCTGGGCCTCGCCAAGGAGAACATCGTCTTCGTCTCGGGCATCGGCTGCTCGTCCCGGTTCCCGTACTACATGAACACCTACGGCATGCACTCCATCCACGGCCGCGCCCCGGCCATCGCCACGGGCCTGGCCTCCTCGCGCCGGGACCTGAGCGTGTGGGTCGTGACGGGTGACGGCGATGCGCTGTCCATCGGCGGCAACCACCTGATCCACGCCCTGCGGCGGAACGTCAACCTCAAGATCCTGCTGTTCAACAACCGGATCTACGGGTTGACGAAGGGCCAGTACTCGCCCACGTCGGAGGTCGGGAAGATCACGAAGTCGACGCCGATGGGCTCGCTGGACGCGCCCTTCAATCCGGTGTCGCTGGCGATCGGCGCCGAGGCGTCCTTCGTGGCACGGACCGTGGACTCCGACCGCAAGCACCTCACCGAGGTACTGCGGCAGGCCGCGGCGCACCCCGGCACGGCGCTGGTGGAGATCTACCAGAACTGCAACATCTTCAACGACGGCGCCTTCGAGGTCCTGAAGGACAAGCAGCAGGCCGAGGAGGCCGTGATCCGGCTGGAGCACGGCCGGCCGATCCGTTTCGGCACCGACTCGGCCAAGGGCGTCGTGCGGGACCGGACGACCGGCGATCTGAAGGTGGTCACGGTGACCCCGCAGAACGAGTCACAGGTACTGGTGCACGACGCGCACGCCCCGTCCCCGACGACGGCGTTCGCCCTGTCCCGCCTGGCCGACCCGGACACCCTGCACCACACGCCGATCGGGGTCCTGCGCGCCGTGGACCGGCCGGTGTACGACGCGCAGATGGCCGACCAGCTGGACACCGCCATCGAGCAGAACGGCAAGGGAGACCTGGCCGCGCTGCTGGCGGGCGGGGACACCTGGACGGTCGTGGGGTAACGGTCGTGGGACAACGTCTCCGCCGACAGGGCCGGGTGCCGTACGGACCGCTCCGTACGGCACCCGGCCCTGTTCATCGGTCGCGTCGCGCCGCGTCAGCGTCGTACGCCTCCCGTGCCTTTCGCACCTCGCCCATCCGGTCCTGCGTCCAGTTCGCCAGATCGCGGACCTGTTCGGCCGCCTCCCGGCCCAGGTCCGTCAGCGAGTAGTCGACCCGGGGCGGGATCACCGGCTTGGCGTCGCGGTGGACGAGGCCGTCACGCTCCAGGGTCTGCAGCGTCTGCGCCAGCATCTTCTCACTGACCCTGCCGATCGCCCGGCGCAGCTCGCTGAAGCGGTGCGGGCGGTCCAGGAGCGCGATCAGGATCAGCACGCCCCAGCGGCTCGTGACATGTTCGAGGACCAGGCGGTAGGGGCACATCGCCTCACGCGCCTGGGCGGCATCCGGAGTACTCACTCGCACAGTAGTACCTTACTTCAAAGTGGGTACTTTCCAGAAGTTAGTGCTCCTCCTAGAGTGAGTGGCCGAGCCACCCACAAGGAGTTGTCTGACCATGAGCATCGTCGTCACCGGAGCCACCGGCAACCTCGGCCGTTTCGTCGTCGAGGGCCTGCTGGAGAAGGTCCCGGCCGAGCAGATCACCGCCGTCGTACGGAACCGCGAGAAGGCCGCCGACCTCGCCGCCCGCGGTGTCCGGATCGCGGTCGCGGACTACGAGGACCCCGCATCCTTCGACGGCGTCCTCTCGGCCGGCGACAAGGTGCTGCTCATCTCGGGCAGCGAGGCCGACAAGGACCGCGTCGCCCAGCACCGCACCGTGATCGACGCCGCCAAGGCGGCCGGTGTGGCGCTCCTCGCCTACACCAGCGCGCCCGGCACCCTCACTGCCGCGCTCGCTGACGACCACAAGGGCACCGAGGAGCTCCTGTCGGCGTCCGGGCTGCCGTACGCGCTGCTGCGCAACGGCTGGTACAACGAGAACTACACCGAGCAGCTCGCCCCCGCCCTAGAGCACGGCGCCGTCGTCCAGGCCGCCGGCGAGGGCCGGGTCGCCTCCGCCGCGCGCGCCGACTACGCGGCCGCCGCCGTCGCGGTCCTGACCGGCGAGGGGCACGAGGGCAATACGTACGAGCTGAGCGGTGACACCGCCTGGAGCTTCGACGAGTACGCCGCCGAGCTGAGCAGGCAGACCGGCAAGGAGATCACCTACAACCCGGTGCCCGTGGAGACCTACGTCTCCATCCTGACCGGCGCGGGGCTGCCCGAGCCGTTCGCCCGGATCCTGGCGGGCGTGGACGCCTCCCTCGCGAAGGGCGAGCTGGCCGGCACCAGCGGCGACCTGTCCCGGCTCATCGGCCGCCCGACCACGCCGATCGCCGACTCCATCGCCGCGGCGCTCAAGAACTGACGACTGCTACCGCCTGTCATGACCGTATGGCGATACGGGCATGACAGGTGGGGGCCCGCGGCGATACCGTCGTCCCGGCCGCGCGCAGCCGCGGGCCGGCGACAAGGAGGATCCGTTGACCGGGCAGTCGAAGCGAGAACACCGAACAGGCCTGCTGAACGGTTTCGCCGCGTACGGAATGTGGGGAATCGTCCCCCTTTTCTGGCCCCTGCTGAAGCCGTCCGGCGCCGCCGAGATCCTGGCCCACCGCATGGTCTGGTCCCTCGTCCTCGTCGGCATCGCCCTGCTGGTGCTGCGCCGCTGGGCCTGGGCCGGCGAACTGCTGCGGCAGCCGCGCAAGCTGGGCCTGGTGACGATCGCGGCCACGGTGATCACCGTCAACTGGGGCGTCTACATCTGGGCGGTCAACGCGGGACACGTGGTCGAGGCGTCACTCGGGTACTTCATCAACCCGCTGGTGACGATCGCCCTCGGCGTGCTGCTGCTCAAGGAAAGGCTGCGGCCCGTGCAGTGGGCCGCGGTCGGCGTCGGCCTCACCGCCGTCCTGGTCCTCGCCTTCGGCTACGGCGAGCCGCCGTGGATCTCCCTCTGCCTGGCCTTCTCCTTCGCCGCGTACGGCCTGGTGAAGAAGAAGGTCAACCTCGGCGGGGTCGAGTCGCTCGCCGCCGAGACCGCCGTCCAGTTCCTGCCCGCGCTGGCCTATCTGCTGTGGCTGGGCTCGCAGGACCGTTCCACCTTCGGCACCGAGGGGGCGGGGCACGCCGCGCTGCTCGCCGCGACCGGTGTCGTGACCGCGCTGCCGCTCGTCTGCTTCGGCGCGGCCGCCATCCGCGTGCCGCTGTCCACTCTGGGACTCCTGCAGTACCTGGCGCCGGTCTTCCAGTTCCTGCTGGGCATCTTCTACTTCCACGAGGCCATGCCGCCGGAGCGCTGGGCGGGCTTCGCGCTCGTCTGGCTCGCGCTGGCCCTGCTGACCTGGGACGCGTTGCGCACCGCGCGGCGTACGGCCCGGACACTCGCCGAGGCCGCCGAGGCCGCCGACGCGGCGCGGGGGGCCGGGGGTGCGGATGCGGCGGTTGAGGCGGTTGAGGTGCCTGCACACACGGCCTCCGGTACGGCTCCCGGAGCGCTGAACGCCAAGCCGTAGGTCGGAGGCACGTAGGTCGGAGGGTCGGGAGGGCTCAAGGGTCGGAGGCAGGCTCGAGGGTGCAGCTTCGATCTCAGCGCTGCGGCGCCGTAGCGCCCCCGCGGTCCTCCTCGTGCCGTGCCCGCGCGCGTGCGGCGAGACGGCCCATGCGGGTGCGCGCCGATTCCAGCTGCCCGATGTCGTCGGCCGCGGGACCCGCGCCGGCCGCGAGACCGTCCCACACGCCGAGCAGTTCCTGGCCGAGGCACAGGCCCTGCAGCGGGTCGCGGACGGCACGCCAGGCCGCGGCCGCGCTCTGCACGTTCCCGTACGCGGCGCGCGGATCGTGCTGGCGGTGGCGGATCCGGGCGAGGTCCAGCGAGAGGCGGAAGGACCGGAGCGGATCGTCGGCCAAATAGGCTATGTACGCGGTCAGCTCGCGCAGTCCCAGCACCTCGGGGTGGTCCTGGCCATACATCCGTGCCGCCTGGTCCGTGGTCGTCCCGGCCAGCTCCACGGCCTCCGCCGTCCGGCCCGCCCTGACGGCCTCGTTGATGCGGGCGACCGGCTCCGCGAGCGGTCCGGGCGCAGCCTTACCGTCCGCGTCGGTACCGCCCATCACCGTCTCGGCGACCGCGAACTCCCGTATCGGCGCCTGCCGACGACCCGGGTCGATCATGCACTCCGGTACGGCGTACGGCCCGGAGGCGGGCATCGGAGCAGGAGTCGGAGCTGCCACCGGAGCGGTAGTCGGCCCGGCAGCCGGAGCCGTAGTCGGACCGGGTTCCGGCAGCGGGCCGTCGCCCGCCCGTGGATGTCCCCGCTGCTGTTCGCGCTTCCATGCGCGGCTGAGTCGAGTCATCGTTCCCTCCCTCAGCATCGGTGTCGGCGTCGCCTTCCACACTCGAGTCTCTCCGGTCACCCCCACTCCGCGCGTCACCGCGACGTCACAGGCTCGTCCCAAGGCCTCGGGCCTCGGGCCTCGGGCCTCGGGCCTCGGGCCTCGACCGCTTCCCACGCCGTTCACGCCGTGACGTCCCTCGACGTGAAGCGCGCCCACGCCGCCGAGCCGAAGACCGCCGCGTAGACGGCCTGGAGCCCCAGGTTGCGCAGCAGGCCGTCCCAGTGGACGGGGTCCCGCAGCAGGTCCGCGAACGACAGCCAGTAGTGCGAGAAGAAGTACGGCTGGACGGCCTCGAGCTGTGGGATCTGGTCGAGGATCTGCACCGTGATCAGCAGCCCGACCGTGGTGGCCATCGCCGCGATGCCGCTGCTGGTCAGGGTCGACACGAACAGGCCGAGGGCGGCCACACCGATCAGCGACGCGGCCACCACCAGGGCGATCAGCAGCGCCCGGGCCAGGCCCTCCGCCAGGCCGATGCGCGTACCGGAGATCGTCGTCACCTCGCCGAGCGGGAACAGCAGGGCACCCACCGCGAGTGCCGAGGCCGCCACCACCAGGGTGGCCACCAGGCAGAACACCACCGTGGTCGCGTACTTGACGAGCAGCAGCCGGGCACGGCCGGCGGGGGCCACCAGCAGGTAGCGCAGCGTCCCCGCGTTCGCCTCGCCCGCGATCGCGTCACCGGCGATCACCCCCACCGCCATGGGGAGGAAGAACGGCAGCGTCGCGGCCAGTGCCGTGAACACCAGGAACAGTCCGTTGTTGGTGATCTGCGCGATGAACGCCGGGCCCTCGCCGCCCCCGCCGCCGACCGACGAGCCGTCGCTCGTCTCGATCCTCACGGCCACGCCCACCAGGACCGGCACGCCCGCGAGCACGGCGAGCAGCGCGAGGGTGCGCCAGCGCCGGAAGGTGATGCCGAGTTCGCTGCGCAGCAGCCCGAAGGTCCACAGGGGGCTGGGGCTGGGGCTGCCCGGCGTGCACGCGGCCACCTCTGCCGTACCCGTCGCCTTCGCGCTCTCAGCCCTCGACATCGAAGCCCTCTCCCGTGAGCGCCACGAACGCGTCCTCCAGTGAGGCCCGTTCCACCGTCAGACCGCGTACGCGTACCCCGGCCGTCACCAGCGTGGCGGTGACCACGGCAAGGTCCCGGTCCGGCGGCTCGCCCGTCACCCGGTCCTCGTCCATGACGATGTCGCCGACCCCCAGTTCCTTCAGCACCCGGGCCGCGTCCCCGGCGTCCGGTGTGACCACGACCAGCCGCCCGCGCGCGCCGGCCGCGAGGTCGGCCACCGCGCCCTGGGTGAGCAGCCGCCCCTGCGCCATCACGGCGGCGTGGGTGCACACCTGCTCGATCTCGTCCAGCAGGTGGGAGGAGAGGAAGACGGTGGTCCCGTCGGACGCCACCTCCCTGATCAGTGCCCGGATCTCCCGCATGCCCTGCGGGTCGAGCCCGTTGGTCGGCTCGTCCAGGACGAGGAGGCGCCGCGGCTGGAGGAGTGCCGCCGCGAGGCCGGGGCGCTGCTTCATGCCCAGCGAGTACGCCTTCGCCTTCTTGCCCGCGGCGGCCGTCAGGCCCACGCGGTCCAGCGCGGCCGCGACCCGCGCACGCCGGGTGCGCGGATCGGCGGTGGGGTCGGCCGCGTCGTACCGCGTCAGGTTGTCCCGCCCGGACAGGAAGCCGTACGGCGCCGGGCCCTCGATGAGCGCGCCCACGTGCGGCAGTACGGCCCGGGAGGCGCCCGGCATCGGGCGGCCGAGCACCCGGGCCGTACCCGAGGTGGGCTCGATGAGGCCCATCAGCATCCGGATGGTGGTGGTCTTCCCGGAGCCGTTCGGCCCGAGGAAACCGAAGACGCTGCCCGCCGGAACGGCGAGATCGAGCCGGTCGACGGCGAGCTGTCCGCCGCGGTAGCGCTTGGTGAGCGCGCTGGTGGCGATGACGGCCTCGTCCGCGGCCACCGGCGCCGCCGGGGTCACCACCGGTGCCACCGACACCACCGGCACCACCGGGTCCGCGGCGGGCAGCTCCTCCACTTACGACCTCGTTTCGATGGGATTGCCCCTATAACTGCCCGTGTGACTGCCCGTGTGACTGTCGCCGTTCGTCGACGACGTCGACGACGTCGAAATCCGCCGGGCCGGCCTCACCGGTCCGTGTTCGCCGCCTTGACCAGTGCTTCCTTGGTGACCGCGCCGGCGTAGGCCTTGCCGTCGTCCGTGATCAGCACGTTGACCAGGCGCGTCGAGAAGACCGTGCCGGAGCCGAACGGGCCGCTGACCTCGTCGCCGAGGGAGTTCAGGAAGCCGTCGAGATCGCCGCCGCCCTCGCCGGACGACGCCGTCGGAAGGCCCTCGTCACCGGTGTCGAACGCGGCGATGGAGCTCCAGCCCTCGCCTATGACCTTCATGCCCTTCAGCCCCTCGGCGCCCTGGGCGAACTCCTCGCCCGGCTCGGGCAGTTGCCCGGAGTCGTGCGTTCCGGCATCCGGAGTGTCGAGCTCCTCCGCCTCGGTGACCTTCGCGCCCTCGGGCGGCGTGAAGTCGAAGGTGGCGGCGCTGGGCGCGGCGAAGTCGACCTTGGTGAAGCCCGCGTCGACGACGGCCGCGCCGCCGCTCGCCGGGGTGAGCGTGAACTTCAGCGGCAGTCCCGTCTCCGCGTCCACGGCGACCGAGACGGCGCCGACCGTCGAGCCGGCCTGCCTGGGCTCGACGAGCAGCTTGTACGCGTCGCGCCCGGCGACCTGCGCGGTGCCGTCCACGGTCACGGACGTCGTGTCGTCGACCGCCCGCAGCGCCTCCTCGGCCAGTTCCTTGGGTGTCGCGGGCACGTTCCCCGGCACGGTTCCGGGCGCGGCGTCGTCCTTTCCGTCCGCGCCGCCGGTCGCGTGGTACACCTCGTTCGAACCGCTGTCGTACGCCCACACGTCGTCGCCGTTGTGGATTACGCTGTACTCGGCGGCCTCGTCCAGCAGCGACAGCTTCTGCTTGTCGGGCCCGTCGACGGCCACGCGCAGGGTGTGCGTACCGGTGGCGAGTTCCGTCAGCCGGGCGGACGGGTCGGCGGTGGAGCCGTCGTCGCCCCCGGCCCCGCCACCCGCCCCGAGGCCGCTCGCCAGACCGCCCAGGTCGGGCAGTCCCAGATCGGTGCTGATCTTCACGGTGCCGGACAGCTGATCGACGTCCGAGGCGGCGATCTTTTCGATGAGTTCCTGGGCGCTGACCTCCGGCAGGTCGGGATCGCCGGAGCCGGCGAACGCCGGCACGAGGCCGATGGTCGCGGCCGCCACGCCCACCACGGTGACCGGGACGACGTACCGCGCGGCCCTGCGCCGTCCGCCGCGCACGTCCCCGGCCTCGCCGGTCGTGGCGCTGTCGTCGGATTTGAACGGTGCCATATGTGCCTTACCTCCGTAGTAGGCGGCGGCCAGGTCGTCGCACCGCGCCGCATTGCCCGTGCCGCGTCGCGGTGCCCGTGGCGTCGTACTCGCACGGCGTCGTTCTCGCACGCGTCGTCGTCCACCTCGAGCCGCCATTCTCACCCGAACCAGTGAGGATTGGTGCTTTCCATCCGACCAAATCGGCCATCCGGAAGCGTCAGACCGCGGGATCAATTCCACGTACTGCTGAGGGATGACATACGGAGGCGGCGCCTTCCCCGCCCCGTAGGGGTCGCCGGGAGGGCGCCGCGTCCACCGTCCTGCGGTGCGGGGCGTACGCCACGCACCCTCGGCCGTCAGCCGGCCCGGTGCACCACCGCGTCGCACAGTTCCACGAGCGCGCTCTTGGCGTCGCACTCCGGCAGCGGCGCCAGTGTCGACCGGGCCTCCTCCGCGTACCGCACGGTGTCCCGCCGGGCCTGCTCCAGCGCCGGGTGGGCCCGCAGCCGGGACAGCGCGTCGGCGAGGCGCGCGTCGTCGGTCAGGTCGCCGTCCAGCAGCTCGCACAGCTCGGCGTCCTCGGCCAGCCCCAGCCGCGCGGCCCGCTCCCGCAGCCGCAGCACCGGCATCGTGGGGACACCCTCACGCAGATCGGTCCCCGGCGTCTTCCCCGACTCGCGGGTGTCGGAGGCGACGTCCAGCACGTCGTCCGCCAGCTGGAACGCGATGCCCAGCCGCTCCCCGTACTGCGTCAGCACGTCCACGACCGTCTCGTCGGCGCCGGACATCATCGCCCCGAACCGTCCGGAGACGGCCACCAGCGAGCCGGTCTTCCCGCCGAGGACCTCCAGGTAGTGCTCGATGGGGTCCCGCCCGTCGCGCGGCCCGACGGTCTCCAGGATCTGCCCGGTGACCAGCCGTTCGAACGCCTCGGCCTGGATCCGGACCGCCTCGTGCCCCAGGTCGGCCACCACGTGCGAGGCCCGGGCGAACAGGAAGTCCCCGGTCAGCACGGCGACGGAGTTGCCCCAGCGGGCGTTCGCGCTCGGCACCGCGCGGCGCACGTCCGCCTCGTCCATCACGTCGTCGTGGTACAGCGTGGCCAGGTGCGTCAGCTCGACGACCACGGCGGAGGGCACGATGCCCGGCGCGTGCGGGTCCCCGAACTGCGCCGCGAGCATCACCAGCAGCGGCCGGAACCGCTTCCCGCCCGCCTTCAGCAGGTGCTGCGCGGCCTCCTGGATGAAGGGGACCTCGCTCTTCGTGGCCTCGAACAAACCTTCCTCGACGGCCGTCAATCCGGCCTGGACATCGGCTTCCAGAGCCTGGTCCCGCACGCTCAGCCCGAACGGCTCGACGACGGTCACGAGAGGTCTCCTGTCTGCTGACGTCTGCTGACGGTCATACGGTCGGTCACACGGACGGTCACGGTCTCAAGGTCGATGACATAGTTTGTCGATCTGTCGCTGCCATCACCCGAGTCAGCGTATCCGGTCACCTTTCGATCACCACGAGCGCCCACCGGTCCACCCCGGGCGGCATCGGCACACACCGGTCATGTTCTTGATCAGCTGATACGTACGGACATGCCTCGACCCACACGGCTCCACCGGCGGCTCTCCTCACGGCCCCCGAGTGATCATCCCCGACACCCGGCGCATCCGCTCCGCGCCCGCTCCGCATACCCGGTGCGGACCATGTGTCACGGGCGCAGCCTCCCGTCACCGCCCCGTGACTCCCTGCCACCTTTACGCCACCCCCAGTCGCCGCTCCGCACGGACACCCTTCCCCCATGATCCTTCCAGCCCGTGAGTCGAGTCACACGGGGGCCTTTGTGACCACACCTTCGAAGCGCGAGCACTTTGCCTTTGCAGAAGGAAAGTTGGAGTCGACCGACCGGGCATTTCGATCTCCTTTAGCCCCGCCAGCACGTCACCAGAGAGACTCACGTCACCCATCCACCCTTGTTTCACCTGTGTGCTCTCGCATACGTTCACGTCCATCCGGGCGGAACGCCGAATCCTGCCGCCGCCCGCGACCCCTTTGACCGACTCACTCACGCAGGGCAGGAGCGGGGGACCCAGGCAAGCCGCCGGTCAGTAGGTCCGGACCGGCTCGGGGTGAAGCCGCGCACACCACTCGCCGCTCGTCATGCGTCGTGCGGGCCGTGCACGGCCGGGCACCTTTCCGCCCGAACCCGACAGCTCACCTCGCAGGCGCCGGAGAGGAAACGCGCCATGCCCGCACGAGGCAAGCACCGCCGCCCCAGAACCAGCCCGCTCGCCCGAGGTGTCCTCGCCGTCGCCGGAACCGGTGCGGCCGCCCTCGCCCTTCCGCTCATGGGCGCGACGAGCGCCAGTGCCGCACAGCCGGCCCAGGTCCGGACCGCACCCCAGGCCGCCGCCCCGACGTACACCGTGCTCGCGGGCGACACGCTCACCGGGATCGCGGACGAGCACGCCGTCGACGGCGGCTGGCGACAGCTGTACGAGGACAACCGCGCGGTCGTCGGTGACGACCCGCAACTCATCCGCCCGGGTCTGGAACTCACGGTCGGTGCGGCCGGGGAGTCCGGCACGGACACGGCGACCGCGGTCACCCCCGCCTCCGTCACGACCTACGCCGACAACCTCGACGGCTGGATCCGTGAGGCCCTGGACGTCATGGGGCAGAACGGCATACCGGGAACGTACGACGGCATCCACCGCAACGTCATGCGCGAGTCGTCCGGCAACCCGCAGGCCATCAACAACTGGGACTCGAACGCCGCGGCGGGCACCCCGTCCAAGGGCCTGCTCCAGGTCATCGACCCGACGTTCGCCGCGTACCACGTCTCCGGCACGGTGTACGACCCGTACGACCCGGTCTCGAACATCGTGGCGGCGTGCAACTACGCCGCCGCGCGGTACGGCTCGATCGACAACGTCTTCGGTCCGTACTGACCCGGCTCCCCGGCGTGGCCACACCCGGCCACGGCAACGCTCACCCCGGAAACAGCCGCTCCAGCACCACGGCGACCCCGTCCTCCTCGTTCGACAGGGTCACCTCGTCGGCGACGGCCTTGAGTTCCGGGTGGGCGTTGCCCATGGCCACCCCGCGTGCGGCCCAGCCGAACATGGGGATGTCGTTCGGCATGTCACCGAAGGCGACGGTGTCCGCCGGGCTCACCCCGAGCCGCCGGGCGGCCCTGTCCAGGCCCGTCGCCTTCGTGACGCCACATGGCTGAAGTTCGACGGTCCCGGGCCCCGACATGGTGACCGTCGCCAGCGAGCCGACCACTCGGCGGGCCGCCGCCGTCAACTCGTCGTCGCTCAGCGTGGGGTGACGCAGCAGCACCTTGCTGATGGGCGCGCCCCACAGTTCCTCGCGCCGCCGCACCGGTACGGCGGGAAGCATCGGCTGCGGCATCAGGTAACCCGGCTCGATGAGGGTGCTCCCCTCCGCCCCGTCCTGGTCGACGGCCGCGTACACCTCCCCGACCTCGGCCTCGATCTTCTCCAGCGCGGTCTCCGCGAGTTCCCTGTCCAGGGTCACGGACCAGATCAGCCGATCCGCGCCGGCGTCGTACAGCTGCGCGCCCTGCCCGCACACCGCAAGCCCCCTGCTGCCGAGCTCCCGCAGCAGGGGGCGTACGAGTGGGGCGGGCCGTCCCGTCGCGACCAGGTGCCGCGCACCGGCGGCCGCAGCTCTCGCGAGAGCGGAGCGGGACCTGGCGGAGAGCGTGTGGTCGCCGCGGAGCAGCGTTCCGTCCAGGTCAGTGGCGATGAGGGCGTACACGGTGCGCGGCGTCATGATCAGAGAATACGGACCGGCAGGGCTCATCCGTCCGGCGCTAACCGGACGACGTACCCCCTTGCGGCACCGTGAACTCCCGCCCCCGGACAGCGCGGTTCACGGTGGCACGCACCGCGTCCCACCGCTCACCGGTGGGCGGCCGCCAGGTGCCTGACCAGCCGCCGCGAGGCGAACTCCGTGCCGCACACGAACCGCATCACCGGCCCGTACGAGGCCGCCGCGGGCAGCCCCGTGAAGTACAGCCCGGGCACCGACGAGCGATATCCGGCCCCGAGCCGCGGTGCTCCCCGGCTCACCGCCAGCTCCGTACGCAACTCGTGGCCGATGAAGTCCATCGCCGCCAGGTCCACCCGGTAGCCCGTGGCCGCGATCACGTGGTCGGCCGACAGTTCCTCCATGCGCCCCTCGTGGGTGCGCACCACCAGCGTCGGGCGCCCGTCGATGCCGCCCGCGCGCACGATCCGCTGCACCTCCCGTACCTGCACCGTGCCCTCGAACCGGTCCCGCAGCCACCAGGCGCCGAGCGGCCCGAGCACCCGGCGCACGAGGAGGTGGCGGGCGCCGGCGGGCAGCCGGCGGTAGGGGTGCGGGTAGTAGCTGAGCGCCCAGAGGGACCAGGCCCGGCCGAACGGCGACTCGGGCCGGAGCCTCGGCTGCCGCCACGGCGGATCACCGAAGGCCACCTTGCCGCGCCCGCGCGCGACCACCCGTACCCGCGCTCCGGCCTCCGCCGCCAGCACCGCCGTCTCCAGCGCGGACTGCCCGGCGCCGACCACGAGCAGGTCCTTGCCCGCGAACCGGTCGAGGTCGTGGTGGTGCGAACTGTGCGAGAGGGGTCCGGTGGGAGTGGGCCCGTCGGGGGCGGCGCCCGCGAGCTCGGGCGGGAGGTGGGCGAGGCCGGACAGGCCGGTCGCCACCACGACAGCCCGCGCGGTGAACGACTCCCCGGAGTCCAGCTTGAGTTCGAACCCCTTCCCGTCCGCGCGCCGGTCCACGGACACGACCCGCACCCGCTCCAGGTCGGGCACCAGCCGCTGCTGGAACCACGACCCGTAGTCGATGAACGTCTCCACGGGGATGACGTCCTCGTCCCGCGCCAGCCGCGGTGTGCCCGCCGCGTCGCAGTAGTCGGTGAGGGTGTGACCGCCCTGCGGCGCGTCGATGGCCGAGGCGGCCGGTGTCGATTTGAGGAGCATCCCGGCGGGCATGTTCTCCCGCCAGCTCACCATGGGTTCACCGAAGACGCGTGTCGGAATGCCACGCCCCCGCAGGTGGGCGGCGGTGGACAGGCCGAACGGCCCGGCGCCGATCACTGCAACCGGATGAATCACGAAGTCCCTCCCGGAACGTAACGCGACGAATGCGCGATGTACCTGCTTCGTGGCCTGCTTCTGGCACCTGCTTCACGGCACCTGCTTCATGGCCTACTGGGCGGCGGCGCCCGAGCCACGGCGCTGCGCCCGCCACAGCTGGTACAGGTGCTTCACGCCCGGCCGTACGAGGCGGGCGAGCATCGTGAGAGCCGGCCACAGGTCGTCCCGCGCGAACCAGGCCGGCTCGGTACCGCTGGCGCGGGCCGGAGCGTGCGGTGTCGTGTAGCCGCTGCGCCGGTAGGCGAGCAGCGCGGGCAGGTCGATGTTCTCCACGACGTACCGGCGACCGGTGAGCTGTTCCCCCTCCGGGACCGTCCGTCCGGTCAGGTCCAGGTGCAGGGCGCGCACGACATCGACCCCCGACTCGTTCTCGAACATCCGGAACTGCGCGCCCATCCGCGGATTGAAGTCGAGGAGCTTGTACTGCCCGTCCCTGCGGTCGAAACGCAGGTCCAGGTCGATGATCCCGCTGAAGCCGATCTCCTTGATGAACCGCGCCGCCAGATCCGCGAGCTCCGGATTGTCGACTATGTAGGCGTTGGCCGTCATTCCCGCGTGCGGCGGCCACGACCGTACCTTCACCCCGGTGAACATGGTCAGCGGCGCCGACTCCGCGTCGAAGTACGCGTGCACGATCCAGTCCTCGGCGTCCTCCCGCGGCAGGTACTCCTGGAGGATCACACCGGGCCGCTCACCCCACTCCCGCGCCAGCCGGAGCAGCCCCTCCCGTGAGGCGATCCGGGTGGTGCCGTTCACGGCGGGACGCGCGCGCCGCACGAACGCCTCCCTGTTCTTGGCCACCACGGGGAAGCGCGCGGTCGCGGCGAACCGCTCGACGTCCTCGTAGGATCTCGGAAAACGGGTCGCGGGGCTGGCGATGCCGTGTCGCACGCACAGTTCGTGCAGCCCCTGCTTGCTGGCGAGGCGACGGGGCAGCCCGGGCTCCACCCGCGGGAAGAGGAACGGCCCGTCCAGTTCCTCCTGGTGCTCGGCGATGAGTACGGCGGCCTCCTCGTCGGTCGGGACGAGCACCGTCGGCCGGCCGATCCTCCGCCCGATCCGCAGCAGCCCCGCCACCAGCCGCTCCGGCTCCTCCGTCCCCGTGGTCGGCCAGACGAAGGCCCGCTCCAGGTACCGGGAGACCGCCGCGGGTGTGCAGCGGTCCTCGGTGACGGCGTACATCGGCACGCCGAGCCGCCCGAGGCTGCGGATCGCGCCCACGCCGCCGTGGTGCAACGGATAGTTCCCGAACTTCACGATCAGCCCGGGCACATCCCGGTCGACGTCCAACGGCACACTCGAACCACCCCCACGCACGGGTCCCCCCTAGCTGTCCCCCTGACGAACCCGGACCCGCCCCGTCCGCGTCCGTACCCCCGAAGGACGCTAAGCCGGAATTGTCCGTTCCGACCAAGTCGTATCAGGACATTACGAACTCTTTAGGCAATGTCACCCCTGCCTGAATCCGTTGCGCCGCCGTAACCTGTGCCGCGACCACCACGGCACCACGGACAGCAAGGAAAGTGAGGCACCACCCGATGCCCCCCTTCGACGTCCCCGAGGGCGACCCCTTCGGCCCGCACAACCTCCCGTACGGCGTGTTCTCCCGGTCCGGTTCCGACACACGGACGGTGGGGGTCCGCCTGGGTGACCAGGTGCTCGACGCGGGTGCCGCGGCCCGGGCCCTCGCCTCGCCGTACGCGTCACTCCTCTCCGGGCCCACCCTGAACCCGCTGCTCGCCGCCGGCCGCACCACCTGGTCCGACGTCCGCCGCGCCCTCACGGCCTGGGTGACGGTCCCCTCCCACCAGGAGGCGATCGCCCCCTTCCTGCACCCCCTGTCCTCCGTGACCCTCCACCTCCCCTTCGAGGTGGCGGACTACGTCGACTTCTACGCGTCCGAGAACCACGCCCGGAACGTCGGCCGTATCTTCCGCCCGGACGCAGCCGACTCCCTGACCCCCAACTGGAAGCACCTACCGATCGGTTACCACGGCCGGTCCGGCACCGTGGTGGTCTCCGGCACCGACGTGGTACGGCCCGCGGGGCAGCGCAGGTCCCCCAGCGACGCGGTCCCGGTCTTCGGCCCCTCCGCCCGCCTGGACATCGAGGCGGAGGTCGGCTTCGTGGTCGGCGCCCCCTCCCCCATGGGCTCCCCGGTCCCCCTCTCCGCCTTCCGGGACCACGTCTTCGGCCTCTGCCTCCTCAACGACTGGTCGGCCCGCGACGTCCAGGCCTGGGAGTACGTCCCGCTCGGCCCGTTCCTCGGCAAGTCCTTCGCCACCTCCGTCTCGGCCTGGATCACCCCGCTCGACGCCCTGGACGAGGCCCGCGTGACCCCGCCGGAACGGACCCACCCCCTGCTCCCCTACCTGGACGACGCCACCGAGGAGCCCTACGGCTACGACCTCCGTATCTCGGTCGCCGTCAACGGCCACGTCGTCTCCGAGCCGCCGTTCTCCACGATGTACTGGACGGCCGCCCAGCAGCTCGCCCACCTGACGGTCAACGGCGCCTCCCTCCGCACCGGCGACCTCTACGGCTCGGGCACGGTCAGCGGACCCGCCCCGGACCAGCTCGGCTCCCTCCTGGAGCTCACCTGGAACGGCCGCGACCCGCTGGACCTCCCCACCGGCAAGCGCGCCTTCCTGGAGGACGGCGACGAGGTGACCCTGACGGCCTGGGCGCCCGGCCCGCACGGGACGCGGGTGGGTCTGGGGGAGGTCAGCGGAACGGTCCTCCCGGCCGGCTGACCGCCCTCACATCCAGTCGTCGGGCTCGGGCTCCGGCTCCGTGTCCGGCCAGTCGAAGGGGGCGTCCGCCTCGCCCCCCGCGCCTGCCCGGACCTGGGCCGGGGGCTGAGCCGGGGACTGGGGCTGGGGCTGGTCCTGCGGCTGGTCCGGCACCCCGTCCAGGGACGCGAGCACCCCCAGCACTCCCTCCCCGTACGTCGCCAGCTTCTTCTCGCCCACGCCGCCGATGCCCCCGAGCTCGGCCACGGACGTGGGCCGCACGGTCGCGATCTCCCGGAGGGTGGCGTCGTGGAAGATGACGTACGCGGGAACGCCCTGCTCCCGGGCCTGCTCCGCGCGCCAGGCGCGCAACGCCTCGAACACCGGCACCAGCTCCGGCGCCAGCTCGGCCACCGCCGCGCCCTTCGCCCTGCGCTCGCCGCCCCGGCCGGACGAGGACGACTTCGCGGCGGCGACCCGCTTGGCCGGCTCCTTCCGCAGGGGCACCTCGCGCTCCCGCCGCAGGACCGTCCCGCTCTCCTCCGTGAGCACCAGCGTCCCGTACTCGCCCTCGACCGCGAGCAGCCCCTGCGCCAGCAGCTGCCGGGCCACGCCCCGCCACTCGGCCTCCGACAGGTCCTCGCCGATGCCGAACACGGACAGCTGGTCGTGGTCGAACTGGATCACCTTGGCGGTGCGCCGGCCCAGCAGGATGTCGACTATCTGCCCGGCACCGAACTTCTGGCCCCGCTCCCGCTTCAGCCGCACGATCGTGGAGAGCAGCTTCTGCGCGGCGACCGTGCCGTCCCAGGTCTCCGGCGGGGTCAGGCAGGTGTCGCAGTTCCCGCAGCCGTCCGCGCCCGGCTCCTGGCCGAAGTAGGCGAGGAGCTGCCCACGCCGGCACCGGGCCGTCTCGCACAGGGCCAGCATCGAGTCCAGGTGGGCGGCGGACCGGCGGCGGAACGCCTCGTCGCCCTCGCCCGCCTGGATCATCTTGCGCTGCTGGACCACGTCCTGCAGCCCGTACGCCATCCACGCCGTGGACGGCAACCCGTCGCGGCCCGCGCGGCCCGTCTCCTGGTAGTAGCCCTCGACCGACTTCGGCAGGTCGAGGTGGGCGACGAACCGGACGTCCGGCTTGTCGATGCCCATGCCGAAGGCGATGGTCGCCACGACGACCAGGCCCTCCTCGCGCAGGAAGCGTGACTGGTGGGCCGCGCGGGTGCCCGCGTCGAGGCCCGCGTGGTACGGCACCGCCTCGACGCCGTTGCGGGAGAGGAACTCGGCGGTCTTCTCCACCGAGTTCCGCGACAGGCAGTAGACGATGCCCGCGTCGCCCGCGTGCTCCTCGCGCAGGAAAGAGAGGAGCTGCTTCTTGGGGTCGGCCTTCGGGACTATGCGGTACTGGATGTTGGGCCGGTCGAAGCTCGCCTCGAAGTGGCGGGCCTGAGGCATGACCAGCCGCTCGGTGATCTCACGGTGGGTGGCGTGCGTGGCGGTCGCGGTGAGCGCGATGCGCGGCACGTCCGGCCAGCGCTCGCCCAGCAGGGACAGGGCCAGGTAGTCGGGGCGGAAGTCGTGGCCCCACTGCGACACGCAGTGCGCCTCGTCGATGGCGAAGACGGAGATCTTGCCGCGGGAGAGGAGGTCGAGCGTGCCCTCCAGGCGCAGCCGCTCCGGCGCCAGGTACAGCAGGTCCAGCTCGCCCGCCAGGTACTGGGCCTCCACCACGCGCCGCTCGTCGAAGTCCTGCGTGGAGTTGATGAAGCCGGCTTGCACGCCGAGCGCCCGCAGCGCGTCCACCTGGTCCTGCATGAGGGCGATGAGCGGGGAGATCACGATGCCGGTGCCGGGTCTGACCAGGGCCGGGATCTGGTAGCAGAGCGACTTGCCGCCGCCGGTCGGCATGAGCACGACGGCGTCGCCGCCGGTCACCACGTGCTCGATGATCGCTTCCTGCTGCCCGCGGAAGGCGTCGTAGCCGAAGACGCGGTGCAGCGTGGCGAGCGCCTCGCTGTCGCCTCCGGCCGGTCCCGCGGTCGCGGTCGCCTCGATTCCGGTCATCACACCTGTTCCGCTCATAGTCCCGTCCCCCGTACGTCGTGGTCGCTCGTGGTTCCTCGACCACTGCGTCCACGATAGGGGCCCGGACCGACAGGCACGGAGTTATCCACAGGCCGGGCGCCTCGGGGCCGGAGTGCTTCGTCAAAGACACGGCGCTCGTTCACACGTACGCGGGAGACCTGCCCGTTTCCGGCCGATAGTCTGAAGTGACCGGCGAGACTCCGTCCCATGGGAGCACTCATGAGCGTCGAACCCAAGACGTCCACACCCGCTTGGCCCATCCCCCCGGAGGGCGGCTGGACCGCCGACGACCTGGATCAGCTTCCGAACCTGCCTCCGCACACGGAACTGATCGACGGGAGCCTGGTCTTCGTGAGTCCGCAGACTCTTTTCCACTCACGCGCTGTTGACTTCTTCAAGTGGCAGCTCGAGGCGCTGGCCCCCGAGGAGTTCGAGGTCATCCGCGAGTTCACCATCGACATCGACCGGCAGAACCGGCCCGAGCCCGACGTGATCGTCGTGCGCGGTCACGTGGTGCAGGACCCTGAGCAGACCCGCTTCCCGGCCGAAGCGGTCGTCCTGGCCATCGAGGTCGTCTCGCCGGACTCCGTGTCGCGGGACCGCGAGACCAAGCCGCTGAAGTACGCGCGGGCGGGCATCCGCCACTACTGGCGGGTCGAGCACGAGAAGGGCCTCGCCGCCGTGCACGCCTTCGAGCTGGAGCTGACCACCGGCGTCTACACCAGCGTCGGGATCTTCCGTGAGCGTATGAAGGTCCCCGCCCCGTTCCCCGTCGATCTCGACCTCACCGGCATCAGGCCACGGCGCGAGCGAAGCCAGTAGTCCGCGGACAGCCGACGGCCCGGCCCCCCTCCCAAGGGGCCGGGCCGTCGTTCCCCCAAGAAGGGGGCGTCAGCGGACGAAAACGCCCGCCTGGCTCGCGAGGTCCAGGAAGTACTGCGGCGCCACGCCCAGCACCACCGTGACCGCCACGCCGACCGCGATCGCCGTCATGGTCAGCGCTGACGGCACGGCGACCGTCGGGCCGTCGGGCCGTGGCTCGCTGAAGAACATGAGCACGATCACGCGGATGTAGAAGAACGCCGCGATGGCCGACGAGATCACACCGATCACGACGATCGCGCCCGCGCCGCCCTCGGCCGCCGCCTTGAACACGGCGAACTTGCCGGCGAACCCCGAGGTCAGCGGGATGCCCGCGAAGGCCAGCAGGAAGACCGCGAACACCGCCGCGACCAAGGGTGAGCGGCGCCCGAGCCCCGCCCACTTCGACAGGTGCGTCGCCTCGCCGCCCGCGTCCCGTACCAGCGTGACCACCGCGAAGGCACCGATCGTCACGAACGAGTACGCGCCCAGGTAGAACAGCACCGAGGCGACGCCGTCCGGTGAGGCCGCGATGACACCGGCGAGGATGAAGCCCGCGTGGGCGATCGACGAGTAGGCCAGCAGCCGCTTGATGTCGGTCTGGGTGATCGCGACGATCGCGCCGCCCAGCATGGTGACGATCGCGACGGCGTACATCACCGGCCGCCAGTCCCAGCGCAGGCCCGGCAGGACCACGTACAGCACGCGCAGCAGGGCACCGAACGCCGCGACCTTCGTCGCCGCCGCCATGAAGCCGGTGACCGGGGTGGGCGCGCCCTGGTACACGTCCGGCGTCCACATGTGGAACGGCACCGCGCCCACCTTGAACAGCAGGCCCATGACCAGCATGGCGGTGCCGACGAGCAGCAGCGCGTCGTTGTTCATGGTCTCGGCGAGCGCCGGGGTCACGTTCTGCACGGTGCCGTCGACGACCTGGGCGATCGTCGCGTACGACACGGAGCCCGCGTACCCGTACAGCAGGGCGATGCCGAAGAGGGTGAAGGCGGAGGCGAAGGCGCCCAGGAGGAAGTACTTGACCGCGGCCTCCTGCGAGACCAGTCGCTTGCGCCGGGCCAGGGCGCACAGCAGGTACAGCGGCAGCGAGAAGACCTCCAGGGCGATGAACAGGGTCAGCAGGTCGTTGGCGGCCGGGAAGATCAGCATGCCGGCGACCGCGAAGAGCAGCAGCGGGAACACCTCGGTGGTGGTGAACCCGGCCTTGACCGCGGCCTTCTCGCCCTCGCTGCCCGGCACGGAGGCGGCCTGTGCGGTGAACGAGTCGACCTGGTTGCCGTGGGCCGCCGGGTCGAGCCGCCGCTCGGCGAAGGTGAACACGCCGAGCAGTCCGGCCAGCAGAATGGTGCCCTGCAGGAACAGGGCCGGTCCGTCGACGGCGATCGCGCCCATCGCCGCGATGCCCGCCTTGGTGGTGCCGTGCCCGCCCGCCGCCAGGGCGACGACGGCGGCGAAGGCGGCGGCGAGGGCGACGACGGACAGGAACACCTGTGCGTAGTAACGGGACCTGCGCGGCACGAAGGCTTCGAGCAGGATCCCGAGGATCGCCGCTCCGATGACGATCAGGACGGGCGACAGCAGCCCGTACTCGATCTTCGGCGCGTCGATCTTCTCGATCGGGTCGGCCGCCATTGTCCACAGGCTGTGGACGGCTGATGCGCTCACTTGGCCGCCTCCACCTCGGGCTCGGGGTCCTGCTTCTGGACGTCGGACATGGTGTGCTGCACCGCGGGGTTGACGATGTCCGTGACCGGCTTCGGGTAGACGCCCAGGAGGAGCAGCAGGGCGATCAACGGGGCGACGACGACGAGCTCCCGGACCCGCAGGTCCGGCATCTCGGCGACCTCCGGTTTCACCGGGCCCGTCATGGTCCGCTGGTAGAGGACGAGGACGTACAGCGCGGCGAGCACGATGCCGACGGTGGCGATGATCCCGACCACCGGGTAGCGCGCGAACGTGCCGGCCAGGACCAGGAACTCACTCACGAACGGCGCCAGCCCGGGCAGCGAGAGCGTCGCCAGGCCGCCGATCAGGAAGGTGCCGGCGAGCACCGGGGCGACCTTCTGCACGCCCCCGTAGTCGGCGATGAGCCGGGAGCCGCGCCGCGAGATCAGGAAGCCGGCCACCAGCATCAGGGCGGCGGTCGAGATGCCGTGGTTGACCATGTAGAGCGTGGCGCCCGACTGGCCCTGGCTGGTCATCGCGAAGATGCCGAGGACGATGAAGCCGAAGTGCGAGATCGACGCGTACGCCACCAGCCGCTTGATGTCGCGCTGGCCGACGGCGAGCAGCGCCCCGTAGATGATGCTGATCAGCGCCAGGACGAGGATGGCGGGCGTCGCCCACTTCGACGCCTCCGGGAACAGCCCGAGGCAGAAGCGCAGCATGGCGAAGGTGCCCACCTTGTCGACGACCGCGGTGATCAGTACGGCGACCGGGGCGGTGGACTCCCCCATGGCGTTGGGCAGCCAGGTGTGCAGCGGCCACAGCGGCGCCTTCACCGCGAAGGCGAAGAAGAAGCCGAGGAACAGCCAGCGCTCGGTGCTGGTCGCCATCTCCAGCGTGCCGTTGGCGCGGGCCTCGGCGATCTCCGTGAGGGAGAAGTTCCCGGCGACCACGTACAGGCCGATGACCGCGGCCAGCATGATCAGGCCGCCGGCCAGGTTGTAGAGGAGGAACTTCACGGCCGCGTACGACCGCTGGGTGGCCGCCGTCTCCTCGCCGTGCTCGTGGGCCCGGTCCCCGAAGCCGCCGATGAGGAAGTACATCGGGATGAGCATGGCTTCGAAGAAGATGTAGAAGAGGAAGACGTCGGTGGCCTCGAAGGAGATGATCACCATCGCCTCGACGGCCAGGATCAGCGCGAAGAAGCCCTGGGTGGGCCGCCAACGCTTGTTTCCTGTCTCATGGGGATCGGCGTCGTGCCAGCCCGCCAGGATGATGAACGGCATCAGCAGGGCGGTGAGCGCGATCAGGGCGACCGCGATGCCGTCCACGCCCAGTTCGTAGCGCACCCCGAAGTCCGCGATCCAGGAGTGGGACTCGGTGAGCTGGTAGCGGGCGCCGTCCGGGTCGAAGCGCAGCAGCACGGTGAGGGCGAGCGCGAGCGTGCCCAGCGAGACGAGCAGCGCCAGCCACTTGGCGGCGGTGCGTTTCGTGGCCGGTACGGCGGCCGTGGCGATCGCCCCGAGGGCGGGGAGCACCGCCGTCGCTGTCAGCAGGGGAAAGGACATCGGTATCAGACCGCCCTCATCAGCAGGGTCGCGGCGATGAGGACCGCCGCACCGCCGAACATCGAGACCGCGTAGCTGCGCGCGTAGCCGTTCTGCAGCTTGCGCAGCCGCCCGGAGAGGCCGCCGAACGAGGCCGCCGTGCCGTTGACGACGCCGTCGACCAGGGTGTGGTCGACGTACACCAGGGAGCGCGTCAGGTGCTCGCCGCCGCGGACCAGGACCACGTGGTTGAAGTCGTCCTGGAGGAGGTCGCGCCGGGCGGCCCGGGTGAGCACCGATCCGCGCGGGGCGACGACGGGCACGGGACGGCGCCCGTAGTGCAGGTACGCGAGCCCCGCGCCGAGGACGAGGGCGACCACCGTGGAGAGGGTCACCGTCAGCGCGCTGACCGGGGGGTGCCCGTGCTCGTACCCGGTGACGGGCTCCAGCCAGTGCACGAACCGCTCACCGATACCGAAGAACGCGCCCGCGAACACCGACCCGAAGGCCAGCACGATCATGGGGATGGTCATCGACCTCGGCGACTCGTGGGGGTGCGGCTCGGCATGAGCGCCCCCGTGCCCAGCGGCCGCGGGCTCCACGTCCGGCTGGTCCGGGGAGGCGGTGGCCCGGTTCCGCCAGCGCTCCTCGCCGAAGAAGGTCATCAGCATCACGCGCGTCATGTAGTACGCCGTGAGGGCCGCGCCCAGCAGGGCCGCGCCGCCGAGGATCCAGCCCTCGGCGCCGCCCTTGGCGAAGGCCGCCTCGATGATCTTGTCCTTGGAGAAGAAGCCGGACAGGCCCGGGAAGCCGATGATCGCGAGGTAGCCGAGACCGAAGGTGACGAAGGTGACCGGCATGTACTTCCGCAGGCCGCCGTACTTGCGCATGTCGACCTCGTCGTTCATGCCGTGCATGACGGAGCCGGCGCCGAGGAACAGCCCGGCCTTGAAGAAGCCGTGCGTCACCAGGTGCATGATCGCGAAGGCGTAGCCGATGGGGCCGAGGCCCGCGGCGAGCACCATGTAGCCGATCTGCGACATGGTCGAACCGGCGAGGGCCTTCTTGATGTCGTCCTTCGCGCAACCGACGATCGCACCGAACAGCAGCGTGACCGCACCGACCACCGTCACGACCAGTTGGGCGTTCGGCGCGGCATTGAAGATGTCGGCGGAGCGGACGATCAGGTAGACGCCCGCGGTCACCATGGTCGCGGCGTGGATGAGGGCCGAGACCGGAGTCGGGCCCTCCATCGCGTCACCGAGCCAGGACTGCAGCGGTACCTGGGCCGACTTGCCGCAGGCCGCGAGCAGCAGCGTCAGGGCGATGGCGGTGAGCGTGCCCTCGCCGGTCTCGCCCACGCCCTGAAGCACCGGCCCGAAGGCGAAGGTGCCGAAGGTGGTGAACATCAGCATGATCGCGATGGACAGGCCGATGTCGCCGACGCGGTTGACCAGGAAGGCCTTCTTCGCGGCGGTCGCGGCGCTGGGCTTGTGCTGCCAGAAGCCGATGAGCAGGTAGGAGGCGAGGCCGACGCCCTCCCAGCCGACGTACAGGAGCAGGTAGTTGTCGGCGAGGACGAGGAGCAGCATCGCCGCGAGGAACAGGTTGAGGTAGCCGAAGAAGCGGCGGCGGCGCTCGTCGTGCTCCATGTACCCGATGGAGTACACGTGGATGAGCGTGCCGACGCCGGTGATGAGCAGGACGAACGTCATCGACAGCTGGTCGAGCTGGAAGGCGACGTCCGCCTGGAAGCCCTCGACCGGGATCCAGCTGAACAGGTGCTGCCCGATCTCGCGGGCCTCCGCGTCCTTGCCGAGCATGTCGGCGAAGAGGAGGGCGCCGATGACGAAGGAGGCGGCCGCGAGGAGCGTGCCGATCCAGTGGCCGACGGCGTCCAGCCGCCGCCCGCCGCACAGCAGGACGACCGCTCCGAGCAGGGGCGCCGCCACCAGCAGCGCAATCATGTTCTCCACGATTCTTCCGACCCCTTACAGCTTCATCAGGCTGGCGTCGTCGACCGAGGCCGAATGGCGGGAGCGGAACAGCGACACGATGATCGCGAGGCCGACCACGACCTCCGCCGCGGCGACGACCATCGTGAAGAAGGCGATGATCTGGCCGTCGAGGTTGCCGTGCATCCGGGAGAAGGCGACGAGCGCGAGGTTGCAGGCGTTGAGCATCAGCTCGACGCACATGAACACCACGATCGCGTTCCGCCTGATCAGCACGCCGGTGGCGCCGATCGTGAACAGCAGGGCGGCGAGGTAGAGGTAGTTGACGGGATTCACTTCGACGCCTCCCCGCTCCTGGTGCGCTCCAGGCGGTCCGCGGAGCGCTGTTCCAGGGCCTTGAGGTCGTTCAGCGCCTCGGCCGACACGTCCCGGATCTGGCCGCGCCGGCGCAGCGTCTTGTTGACGGTGAGCTCGGACGGGGTGCCGTCCGGCAGCAGGCCCGCGACGTCCACCGCGTTGTGCCGGGCGTACACGCCGGGAGCGGGCAGCGGCGGCAGGTGCTTGCCCTCGCGGACGCGCTGCTCGGCCAGCTCGCGCTGGGTCTTCGCGCGCTCGACGCGCTCGCGGTGGGTGAGCACCATGGCGCCGACCGAGGCCGTGATGAGCAGGGCGCCGGTGAGCTCGAAGGCGAACACGTACTTGGTGAAGATGAGGGCGGCGAGGCCCTCGACGTTGCCGCCCGCGTTGGCCTGGCCGAGGCCGCTGAACTGCGACAGCGAGGCGTTGCCGATGCCGGCGAACAGCAGGATGCCGAAGCCGAGGCCGCACAGCACGGCCATCCAGCGCTGACCCTTGATGGTCTCCTTCAGGGAGTCCGCCGCGGTGACGCCGACGAGCATCACCACGAACAGGAACAGCATCATGATCGCGCCGGTGTAGACGACGATCTGTACGACGCCCAGGAAGTAGGCGCCGTTGGCGAGGTAGAAGACCGCCAGGATGATCATGGTGCCGGCGAGGCAGAGCGCGCTGTGCACGGCCCTCTTCATGAGGACGGTGCACAGGGCGCCGATCACCGCGATCGTGCCGAGCACCCAGAACTGCACGGCCTCGCCGGTGGAGGTGGTGTAGGCGGCCAGCTGTGTCGTCGCCGCCGTCACGGCCGTCGGCGTCATCGGCGGATCACCTTCTCCGACGCCGGCTCGTCCTCGCCGAAGGTCGAGGCACCTTCCTGCGGTACCTCGCCCTTGGAGAGGGCCACCTGCTGCTCCGTGCCCGGTGCCGCCTCCGTGACCAGTCCGCGGTAGTAGTCCTGCTCGTCGGTGCCGGGGAAGATCGCGTGGGGCGAGTCGACCATGCCCTCCTCCAGACCGGCGAGCAGCTGCTCCTTGGTGTAGATGAGGTTGGCGCGGCTGGAGTCCGCCAGCTCGAACTCGTTGGTCATCGTCAGCGCGCGCGTGGGGCACGCCTCGATGCACAGCCCGCACAGGATGCAGCGGGCGTAGTTGATCTGGTAGACGCGGCCGTACCGCTCGCCCGGCGAGTAGCGCTCCTCGTCCGTGTTGTCCGCGCCCTCCACGTAGATGGCGTCCGCGGGACACGCCCAGGCGCACAGCTCGCAGCCGACGCACTTCTCCAGGCCGTCCGGATGGCGGTTGAGCTGGTGCCGGCCGTGGAACCGCGGGGCGGTGGTCTTCGGCTGCTCCGGGTACTGCTCGGTCAGCCGCTTCTTGAACATGGCCTTGAAGGTCACGCCGAAGCCGGCGACGGGGTTCTGGAAACCCGGCTCGGTCTCCTTGGGCTCATCAGCCATCGGACGCCTCCCTCCCCTTCGAAGTTCCGTCACTGTCAGTATCGGGTCCGCCACTGACAATCAGCTCCCGCTCCCGCTCCCGGCGCGGGCGCCTGCGCGGCACCGGCGGCAGGGTCTGTCCGGGCAGCGGCGGTACGGGGAACCCTCCGGCCATGGGGTCGAAGGCGGTGGGTCCGGCGGGCTCCTCCGGTGTCTCGCGCCGGTCGCGGAACATGTCCGCCACGAACGAGAGCACCAGCACGGTGAGGACGCCGGCCGCGACGTACAGGGCGATCTCGGTGAAGTCGTAGTTCTCGTTGCGCAGGGTCCGCACCGTCGCCACGAGCATCAGCCAGACCATGGAGACCGGGATGAGGACCTTCCAGCCGAGCTTCATCAGCTGGTCGTAGCGCACGCGCGGGAGCGTGCCGCGCAGCCAGATGAAGAAGAACAGCAGCAGTTGCACCTTGAGGACGAACCAGAGCATCGGCCACCAGCCCTGGTTGGCGCCCTCCCAGAAGGTGCTGACCGGCCACGGGGCCCGCCAGCCGCCGAGGAAGAGCGTCACCGCCACGGCCGAGACCGTCACCATGTTGATGTACTCGGCGAGCATGAACATCGCGAACTTGATGGACGAGTACTCGGTGTTGAAGCCGCCGACCAGGTCGCCCTCGGACTCCGGCATGTCCAGCGGCGCGCGGTTGGTCTCGCCGACCATCGTCACGATGTAGATGACGAAGGAGAGCGGCAGCAGGACGACGTACCAGCGGTCCGCCTGTGCCTCGACGATCGCGGACGTCGACATCGACCCCGAGTAGAGGAAGACGGAGGCGAAGGCCACACCCATGGCGATCTCGTAGGAGATCATCTGCGCGCAGGAGCGGAGCCCGCCGAGGAGCGGGTAGGTGGAGCCGGAGCTCCAGCCCGCGAGCACGATGCCGTAGATGCCCACCGAGGCGACCGCGAGGACGTACAGCATCGCGATCGGCAGGTCGGTGAGCTGCATCGTGGTACGCGTGCCGAGGATCGAGACCTGGTTGTCGGCCGGGCCGAAGGGGATCACCGCGATCGCCATGAAGGCCGGCACGGCCGCGACGACCGGCGCGAGGACGTAGACCACCTTGTCCGCGCGTTTGACGACGACGTCTTCCTTGAGCATCAGCTTGATGCCGTCGGCGAGCGACTGGAGCATGCCCCAGGGGCCGTTGCGGTTGGGGCCGATGCGCAGCTGCATCCAGGCGACGACCTTGCGTTCCCAGACGATGGAGAACAGCACGGTCACCATCAGGAAGGCGAAGCAGAACACCGCCTTGACCGCGACCAGCCACCATGGGTCCCGGCCGAACATCGAGAGGTCCTCTGCGGCGAGGAACGGGCTCATGCCTCCACCTCCGGGGCGCCCTCGGGAGCGAGGTGCGCCGGGCCGATGCGGACGAGGGCGCCGGGCAGCGCCCTGGTGCCGGAGGCGACGCCCGCCCCGGCGGAGTTGAGCGGCAGCCAGACCACCCGGTCGGGCATGTCCGTGACCTCCAGGGGCAGTTCGACGGACCCGCCGGGCCCGCTGACCGCCAGGACGTCGCCGTCCTTCACGCCCGCCTCGGCGGCCGTGGCGGCGGACACGCGCGCGCGTGCGGCGTGCCGGGTCCCCGCGAGGGCCTCGTCACCGTCCTGGAGCCGGCCCTGGTCGAGCAGCAGCCGGTGTCCGGCGAGGACGGCCTCCCCGGTGGCCGGGCGCGGCAACTGGCCGGCGGTGTCCATCGGCGCGGTGGCCCGCGGCCCGTCCCACCTCCCGAGCCGGTCCAGTTCCGCGCGCGTGGTGCGCAGGTCGGGCAGCCCGAGGTGGACGTCCATGGCGTCGGCCAGCATCTGCAGGACCCGCCCGTCGGTGGGCGCGAGGCGCCGGGTCATCTGGTCGGGCTTGAGCGCGGCCTCGAAGGAACGCACCCGGCCCTCCCAGTTGAGGAAGGAGCCCGCCTTCTCGGCGACCGCGGCGACCGGCAGCACCACGTCGGCGTGCTCGGTCACCTCGCTGGGCCGCAGCTCCAGCGACACCAGGAAGCCGGCCCCGGTCAGTGCCGTGCGCGCGCGTGCCGGGTCGGGCAGGTCGGCGACCTCCACGCCCGCCACCAGCAGGGCCCGCAGCTCACCTCCGGCGACGGCCTCGATGATCTCGCTCGTGTCGCGGCCGTAGCGGTGCGGCAGCCCGGCGACGCCCCAGGCGGCGGCGACCTCGTCCCGCGCGCGCGGGTCGGTGGCCGGGCGGCCGCCGGGCAGCAGGGACGGCAGCGCGCCGGCCTCCACCGCGCCGCGTTCCCCGGCCCGGCGGGGGATCCAGACCAGTCGGGCGCCGGTCGCGGCGGCGGCCCGTACGGCGGCGGTGAGCCCGCCCGCCACCGAGGCCAGCCGCTCACCGACGACGATCACCGCGCCCTCGGTGCGCAGCGCCTCGGCGGCCGCGGCCCCGTCCGTGTCCAGTCCGAACCGGCTCGCGAGGGCGTCCAGCCACTCCGGCTCGGTGCCGGGCGCGGCGGGCAGCAGGGTGCCGCCGGCCTTGGTGAGGCCCCGGGTCGCGTACGTGGCCAGCGAGAACACCTGCTGCCCGTGCTTGCGCCAGGCCTTGCGCAGCCGCAGGAAGACGCCGGGCGCCTCCTCCTCGGCCTCGAACCCGGCCAGCAGCACGGCGGGCGCCTGCTCCAGGGCGGCGTAGGTGACGCCCTCCCCGTCCAGGTCGTGTCCGTGTCCGGCGACCCGTGCCGCGAGGAAGTCGGCCTCCTCGGCGCTGTGCACGCGCGCGCGGAAGTCGATGTCGTTGGTGTCGAGTGCCACGCGCGCGAACTTGCTGTACGCGTAGGCGTCCTCGACGGTGAGCCGGCCGCCGGTCAGGACGCCCGCGCGGCCGCGGGCCGCCAGCAGCCCCCGGGCCGCGGCCTCCAGGGCCTCCGGCCAGGACGCGGGCGTAAGGACACCCTCCTCATTGCGCACGAGGGGGGTGGTCAGCCGGTCGGGGCGCTGTGCGTACCGGAACGCGAACCGGCCCTTGTCGCAGATCCAGTCCTCGTTGACCTGGGGGTCGTCGGCGGCGAGCCGGCGCATGACCTTGCCGCGCCGGTGGTCCGTGCGGGTCGCGCAGCCGCCCGAGCAGTGCTCGCACACCGTCGGCGAGGAGACCAGGTCGAAGGGGCGGGAGCGGAAGCGGTACGCCGCCGAGGTCAGCGCGCCGACCGGGCAGATCTGGATGGTGTTGCCGGAGAAGTACGACTCGAAGGGGTCGCCCTCACCGGTGCCGACCTGCTGGAGCGCGCCCCGTTCGATCAGCTCGATCATCGGGTCGCCGGCGACCTGGTTGGAGAAGCGGGTGCAGCGGGCGCACAGCACGCACCGCTCGCGGTCGAGCAGCACCTGCGCGGAGATCGGCACCGGCTTCTCGTACGTGCGCTTGCGGCCCTCGAAGCGGGACTCGGCGTTGCCGTGCGACATCGCCTGGTTCTGCAGCGGGCACTCGCCGCCCTTGTCGCAGACGGGGCAGTCCAGCGGGTGGTTGATGAGCAGCAGCTCCATCACCCCGTGCTGGGCCTTCTCCGCGACGGGCGAGGTGAGGTGCGTCCTGACGACCATCCCGTCGGTGCAGGTGATGGTGCAGGAGGCCATGGGCTTGCGCTGGCCCTCCACCTCGACGATGCACTGCCGGCAGGCGCCGGCCGGGTCGAGGAGGGGGTGGTCGCAGAAGCGGGGGATCTCGATGCCGAGCTGTTCGGCGGCCCGGATGACCAGGGTGCCCTTGGGCACACTGATCTCGACGCCGTCGATGGTCAGCGTGACGAGGTCTTCGGGCGGGACCGCCGCCTCTCCGCCCCCGGAGGGTGTGCTCGTGGTCACCGTCATGCGTTCACCTCCAGGTGCTTGTCCGCCCAGGCCGTCGATTTGGCCGGGTCGAAGGGGCAGCCGCCGCCCGTGATGTGCTCCTCGTACTCCGCGCGGAAGTACTTGAGGGAGGAGAAGATCGGCGAGGCGGCGCCGTCGCCGAGGGCGCAGAAGGACTTGCCGTTGATGTTGTCGGCGATGTCGTTCAGCTTGTCGAGGTCGCTCATGGCGCCCTTGCCGGCCTCGATGTCGCGCAGCAACTGGACCAGCCAGTACGTGCCTTCACGGCAGGGTGTGCACTTGCCGCAGGACTCGTGGGCGTAGAACTCGGTCCAGCGGGTCACGGCCCGCACCACGCAGGTGGTCTCGTCGAAGCACTGCAGGGCCTTGGTGCCGAGCATGGAGCCGGCGGCGCCGACGCCCTCGTAGTCGAGGGGCACGTCGAGGTGCTCCTCGGTGAACATCGGGGTCGAGGAGCCGCCCGGCGTCCAGAACTTCAGGCGGTGGCCGGGCCGCATCCCGCCGCTCATGCCGAGGAGCTGGCGGAGCGTGATGCCGAGCGGGGCCTCGTACTGGCCGGGGCTCGCGACGTGGCCGCTGAGCGAGTACAGCGTGAAGCCCGGGGACTTCTCGGTGCCCATCGCCCTGAACCATTCCTTGCCGTTCTTCAGGATGGCGGGAACCGAGGCGATCGACTCGACGTTGTTCACCACAGTGGGGCACGCGTAGAGGCCCGCGACGGCGGGGAAGGGGGGACGGAGCCGCGGTTGGCCACGGCGGCCCTCGAGCGAGTCGAGCAGCGCGGTCTCCTCACCGCAGATGTACGCGCCCGCGCCCGCGTGCACGGTGAGTTCCAGGTCGAGTCCGCTGCCCAGGACGTCCTTGCCGAGGTAGCCGGCCGCGTAGGCCTCACGGACGGCCTCGTGCAACCGCCGCAGCACGGGGACGACTTCACCCCGCAGGTAGATGAAAGCGTGCGACGACCTGATGGCGTAACACGCGATGACGATGCCCTCGATGAGGCTGTGCGGGTTGGCGAAGAGGAGCGGGATGTCCTTGCAGGTCCCGGGCTCCGATTCGTCGGCGTTGACCACCAGGTAGTGCGGTTTGCCGTCGCCCTGCGGGATGAACTGCCACTTCATTCCCGTGGGGAAGCCCGCGCCGCCGCGGCCGCGGAGCCCCGCGTCCTTGACGTACGCGATGAGGTCGTCCGGGGTCATCTCGAGCGCCTTGCGGAGCCCCTCGTACCCCTCGTGCCTGCGGTAGACGTCCAGCGTCCAGGACTCGTCCTCGTCCCAGAAGGCCGACAGCACGGGCGACAGCAGCTTCTCCGGGCTGGGGTCCTTGATCTCGGTCGCCACGGTCATCACTCCCCCTCCTCGGCGGTGGGCCCGGCGGGGTTCGCCGGGTCGGAGGCCGCGGTCTGCTGTGGCGCGTCGTGCGAGCTGAGGTGCTGGGAGGGCGACGGGTCGTGCGGGGTCGCGTCGCCGGGCGACCGGTCCTGCGGTGCCTCGTGGGGTCCGCCGTCCCGTGGGTGCACCACGCGCGCGGCCTCGCCCCTGGCGAGCCGGAGGCCGGTCAGGGAGGCGGGTCCCGCGCTCCCGGAAGCCGCGACCGCTCCCTCGCGCTCGTCGGGGAAGCCCGCCAGGATCCGGGCGGTCTCCTTGAACGTGCACAGGGGGGCGCCGCGGGTGGGCTCGACCGGTGCGCCCGAGCGCAGGTCGTCGACCAGGCGTTTCGCGCTCTCGACGGTCTGGTTGTCGAAGAACTCCCAGTTGACCATCACGACGGGGGCGAAGTCGCAGGCCGCGTTGCACTCGATGTGCTCCAGGGTGACCTTGCCGTCGTCGGTCGTCTGGCCGTTGCCGACGTCCAGGTGGTCCTGGAGCGCCTCGAAGATCGCGTCGCCGCCCATCACCGCGCACAGGGTGTTGGTGCAGACGCCCACCTGGTAGTCGCCGGACGGCCTGCGCCGGTACATGGTGTAGAAGGTGGCGACCGCGGTGACCTCGGCCGTGGTCAGGCCGAGCACCTCGGCGCAGAACTGCATGCCGGTGCGGGTGACGTGGCCCTCCTCCGCCTGCACGAGGTGCAGCAGCGGCAGCAGGGCCGAGCGGGAGCCGGGGTAGCGGGCGACGATCTCGCGCGCGTCCCGTTCGAGCCGGGCTCGAACGTCGTCCGGGTAGTCGGGCGCGGGCAGTCGGGGCATGCCCAGACCGACCGCGTCAGGGGTGGTGGTCACCGGTCGACGCCTCCCATCACGGGGTCGATGGACGCGACGGCGACGATGACGTCGGCGACCTGGCCGCCCTCGCACATCGCCGCCATGGTCTGCAGGTTGGTGAAGGACGGGTCGCGGAAGTGGACCCGGAAGGGGCGGGTGCCGCCGTCGGAGACGACGTGCGCCCCGAGTTCGCCCTTGGGTGACTCGACCGCCGCGTACGCCTGTCCGGGCGGGACGCGGAAACCCTCGGTCACCAGCTTGAAGTGGTGGATCAGGGCCTCCATGGAGGTGCCCATGATCTTCTTGATGTGGTCCAGGGAGTTGCCGAGGCCGTCCGGGCCCAGGGCGAGCTGGGCGGGCCACGCGATCTTCTTGTCGCCGACCATGACCGGGCCGGGGGCGAGCCGGTCCAGGCACTGTTCGATGATCCTGAGCGACTGGCGCATCTCCTCCAGGCGGATGAGGAAGCGCCCGTAGGAGTCGCAGGTGTCGGCGGTCGGGATGTCGAAGTCGTACGTCTCGTAGCCGCAGTACGGCTGGGCCTTGCGCAGGTCGTGCGGGAGGCCGGCCGAGCGGAGGATCGGGCCGGTGGCGCCGAGCGCCATGCAGCCGGCCAGGTCCAGGTGGCCGATGCCCTGCATGCGGCCCTTGAAGATGGGGTTCCCGGTGGCGAGCTTGTCGTACTCCGGGAGGTTCTTCTTCATCTTCTTCACGAAGTCGCGGAGCTGGTCCACCGCGCCGGGCGGCAGGTCCTGGGCGAGTCCGCCGGGCCGGACGTACGCGTGGTTCATGCGCAGGCCGGTGATCAGTTCGAAGACGTCGAGGACGAGCTCACGGTCGCGGAAGCCGTAGATCATGATCGTCGTCGCGCCCAGCTCCATGCCGCCGGTGGCGACGCACACCAGGTGGGAGGAGAGCCGGTTCAGCTCCATCAGGAGCACGCGGATGACGCTGGCCCGGTCGGGCACCTGGTCCTCGATGCCGAGGAGCTTCTCCACGGCGAGGCAGTACGCCGTCTCGTTGAAGAACGGCGTGAGGTAGTCCATGCGGGTCACGAAGGTCGTGCCCTGGGTCCAGGTGCGGTACTCGAGGTTCTTCTCGATGCCGGTGTGCAGGTAGCCGATGCCGCAGCGGGCCTCGGTGACCGTCTCGCCCTCGATCTCCAGGATGAGCCGGAGCACTCCGTGGGTGGAGGGGTGCTGGGGACCCATGTTGACGACGATGCGCTCGTCGTCGGCCTTCGCCGCGGACTCGACGACCTCGTCCCAGTCGCCGCCGGTGACCGTGTAGACGGTGCCCTCGGTGGTCTCGCGGGTGCCCGCCGCGGAAGAGGCGGAGGAAGGGGTCTGTGTGCTCATGAGTACGACCTCCGCTGGTCCGGAGCCGGGATCTGGGCGCCCTTGTACTCGACGGGGATGCCGCCGAGGGAGTAGTCCTTGCGCTGCGGGAAGCCCTGCCAGTCGTCCGGCATCATGATCCGCGTCAACGCCGGGTGGCCGTCGAAGACGAGGCCGAAGAAGTCGTACGCCTCGCGCTCGTGCCAGTCGTTCGTCGGGTAGACGGCGACGAGCGACGGGATGTGCGGGTCGGCGTCGGGGGCCGAGACCTCCAGGCGGATCAGCCGGTTGTGGGTGATCGAGCGCAGGTGGTAGACGGCGTGCAGCTCGCGGCCCTTGTCGCCGGGGTAGTGGACGCCGCTCACTCCCGTGCAGAGTTCGAAGCGCAGCGCCGGGTCGTCGCGGAGGGTGCGGGCCACCCGGACCAGGTGCTCGCGCTCGATGTGGAAGGTGAGTTCGCCGCGGTCGACGACCGTCCTGTCGATGGCGTTCTCCGGGACGAGTCCCTGTTCCTCCAGGGCGCCCTCGAGTTCGTCGGCGACCTCGTCGAACCAGCCCCCGTAGGGGCGGGAGGAGGGCCCGGGGAGCCGGACGGAGCGGACGAGGCCGCCGTAGCCGGAGGTGTCGCCGCCGTTGTTCGCGCCGAACATGCCGCGCTGGACGCGGATCTCCTCGCCCTGGTCGCCGCGCTGGCCGGGGAGGTTGGCGGCGGCGAGGTCCTTCTCGGGGTTGGCGCCCTCGGCGCTGCCTCCCCGGCCCGCGTTGCCGTTGCCGTTCGCGTCGCTCACCGCAGCAGCCCCTTCATCTCGATGGTGGGGAGCGCCTTGAGCGCGGCCTCCTCGGCCTCGCGGGCCGCTTCCTCGGCGTTCACGCCGAGCTTGGAGTTCTGGATCTTGTGGTGCAGCTTGAGGATGGCGTCGATCAGCATCTCCGGCCGCGGGGGGCAGCCGGGAAGGTAGATGTCGACGGGGACGACGTGGTCGACGCCCTGGACGATGGCGTAGTTGTTGAACATGCCGCCCGAGGAAGCGCAGACCCCCATGGAGATCACCCACTTGGGGTTCGGCATCTGGTCGTAGACCTGTCGCAGTACCGGCGCCATCTTCTGGCTGACCCGGCCGGCGACGATCATGAGGTCCGCCTGGCGGGGTGAGCCGCGGAAGACCTCCATGCCGAAGCGGGCCAGGTCGTAACGGCCCGCGCCCGTGGTCATCATCTCGATGGCACAGCACGCGAGGCCGAAGGTGGCGGGGAACATAGACGACTTGCGCACCCAGCCCGCGGCCTGCTCGACGGTGGTCAGCAGGAATCCGCTCGGCAGCTTTTCTTCGAGTCCCATGTCCTAAAGGCCCCTCAGTCCCATTCCAGGCCGCCGCGCCGCCACACGTACGCGTATGCGACGAAGACGGTGAGCACGAAGAGCAGCATCTCCACGAGCCCGAAAACACCCAGGGCGTCGAAGGAGACGGCCCAGGGGTAGAGGAAGACGATCTCGATGTCGAAGACGATGAAGAGCATCGCCGTCAGGTAGTACTTGATGGGGAAACGCCCGCCGCCGGCCGGCGTGGGGGTCGGCTCGATACCGCACTCGTAGGCCTCGAGCTTCGCCCGGTTGTAGCGCTTCGGGCCGACGATCGCGGCCATCACCACGGAGAAGATCGCAAAGCCTGCCCCGAGTGCTCCCAGTACGAGGATGGGCGCATACGCGTTCACCGCTCCTCGCTCCCTTCAGTCGGCACTGACTGCTGGCGGTCGCGTCGGGCCGGCGACCACCCCGTCCGTCCCACGGCCCCCGTGCGTCCCGACGAAGATCGCGAACATGTGAAGCAGGTCACAAGCCCAACTGCCCCGCATCTTATGCCTGCGGGTCTGTGATCTGCGACACGGGGTACGCCAACGACTTTGTGATCTCCACCACCTGACGAAGGATCATGAAGTCGGATGAGCGGCGATCTTCACACCTGAAGCAGTCGAGTGATCACCAGTGGTGACATTTCCGCTCGTCTTCGCAGGTCAAAAGGGGAGTCTCAATATCAAGAAAGTTCCTTCGCATGCAAATTGGCGCTGGACGAAGGATCTTGATAGTGGACGACATTCACACTGCCGCGAGCCAGGGGCTGGCGGATGTGAATGCGTGCGCGCGTTCACGAGCGCCGGGGCCGGCGATTTCTCGCGCGAGACGCACGCTCCGCGGTAACCGTTCCGTGACCTGCGCCACATCGGCGAGCGGCCCCCGAAAACCGGGCTTGGCCACTTGGCGCAAGCGGTGGTAAGCACAGAGCAATTCGGGCGTAACGACGAAACCCCATGATCACAGGCTTGATCATTTGCGCCCACAACGCCCGTTTCGGCGCCAATGGGGGGCGACACGCCCGGCGTTCGGCGGCCCATTGAACAACTGTGGCGGACCACACGTTTCTTGAAGGTATGGAGGAGCCCCTGGTACCGCTTGTACCCATGTCCCACACCGCTCACATACGCAGCCACCGGAAGCCCCGCCGCAGCGCGTCCAAGATGGCGATGCGCGCCGGAGTCACCGGTGGTCTTCTCGGCACCGTGGCAGTGGCCGGTGCGTCCGCGTCGGCGACCGCCGCGGAGCCCGTGACCCAGACACTCGAACTTCCCACCCTCACGGCCGACCTGGCCACCCAGGTCGCCCAGTCCGCGGAGGCCACGCAGCAGGCCGCGGCCACCTACGAGCTCCAGGCCGCGCGCGACGCGGCCGCCGCCCAGGCCGCCAAGCAGGCCAAGGCGGACCTCAAGGAGGCGCAGAAGAAGGAGGAGGCCCGGAAGAAGGCCGAGGCCGAGGCCGAGCGGAAGGCCGCCGCGGAGCGTGCCGCCCGCGACGCCGAGCGGACCGAACTGACCTCGGCCTCCACGCCGGCCTCCACCGCCACCTCGGCGCAGGCCCCGGCGGCCGCCCCGGCGCCGGCCGGCGGCAGCGTGGCCACCGTCATCGCCTTCCTCAAGGCGCAGGTGGGCGACGCGTATGTGATGGGGGCGACCGGCCCCAACGCCTGGGACTGCTCCAGCCTCGTGCAGGCCGCGTTCAAGCAGGCCGGCGTGGACCTCCCCCGGGTCTCGCAGGACCAGTCGATGGTCGGCACCGACGTCTCGCTGTCCAACCTGGCGGTCGGCGACATCCTCTACTGGGGCGGCAAGGGCTCCGCGTACCACGTGGGCGTCTACATCGGGGGCGGCCAGTACCTGGACGCCGCCAACCCGTCCAAGGGCGTCGTCATCCAGGACCTGTCCGGCTACCCGGCCTCGGGCGCGGTGCGGGTGCTCTGACCCGTACTCCCGTACACCTCATGAACGCGGCCGGTGGCCGCCACCCCTCGGGGCGGCGGCCACCGGCCGTTGCGGTCCTGCGGTGGCTCAGAGCCTGTGTCAGGCCTTCGGGGCCACCTTGCTCAGGCCGTTGATGACGCGGTCCATCGCGTCGCCGCCCGTGGGGTCCGTCAGGTTGGCGAGCATCTTGAGGGTGAACTTCATCAGCAGCGGGTGGGTGAGGCCGCGCTGGGTCGCGATCTTCATGACCTTGGGGTTGCCGATGAGCTTCACGAAGGCGCGGCCCAGCGTGTAGTACCCGCCGTAGGTGTCCTTCAGGACGCGCGGGTAGCGGTGCAGGGCCATCTCCCGCTGGGCGGGCGTGGTGCGCGCGTGGGCCTGGACGATGACGTCGGCGGCGATCTGGCCGGACTCCATGGCGTACGCGATGCCCTCGCCGTTGAAGGGGTTGACCAGACCGCCCGCGTCGCCGACCAGCAACAGGCCCTTGGTGTAGTGCGGCTGGCGGTTGAAGGCCATGGGCAGGGCCGCGCCGCGGATCGGCGTCGTCATGTTGTCCGGGGTGTAGCCCCACTCCTCCGGCATCGAGGCGCACCAGGCCTTGAGGACCTCGCGCCAGTCCAGCTCCTTGAAGGAGTTCGAGGTGTTGAGGACGCCGAGGCCGACGTTCGAGGTGCCGTCGCCCATACCGAACACCCAGCCGTAGCCGGGCAGCAGGCGGTCCTCGCCCGGGCCGCGCCGGTCCCACAGCTCCAGCCAGGACTCCAGGTAGTCGTCGTCGTGGCGCGGGGAGGTGAAGTACGTGCGGACCGCGACGCCCATGGGACGGTCCTCGCGGCGGTGCAGGCCCATTCCCAGGGACAGCCGCGAGGAGTTGCCGTCGGCGGCGACCACCAGGGGCGCGTGGAAGGTGACGTCCCGCTTCTCCTTGGAGTCGGCGTCGCCGAGCTTGGCGTGGACGCCCGTGATGCGGCCGGTGCGGTCGTCGATGACGGGGGCGCCGACGTTGCAGCGCTCGTACAGCCGGGCGCCCGCCTTCTGTGCCTGCCGGGCCAGCTGCTCGTCGAAGTCGTCGCGCTTGCGGACCAGTCCGTAGTCCGGGTACGAGGCGAGATCCGGCCAGTCGAGCTGGAGGCGGACGCCGCCGCCGATGATGCGGAGGCCCTTGTTGCGGAGCCAGCCCGCCTCTTCGGAGATGTCGATGCCCATGGACACGAGCTGCTTGGTGGCGCGGGGCGTGAGGCCGTCACCGCACACCTTCTCGCGCGGGAAGGCGGTCTTCTCCAGGAGCAGGACGTCGAGTCCGGCCTTGGCCAGGTAGTACGCGGTGGTGGAACCGGCTGGCCCGGCCCCGACGACGATCACATCGGCGGTGTGCTCGGTGAGGGGCTGGGTCTCGGTCACGGCTGGATCTCCCCAAGACTCGAAATGTGGGTGCCTTCGGGCACGGGACATGGGCAGTCTATGCAGCGGCACAGATCACCCGGCTGAAGGGCTGCCCCTGTGAAAAGAGCTCTCCCCGGCGTACGGCTGCGCGTCCCCACCGACGAGGACGCCGTCGCCTGGCACCGGATCTTCGACGACCCCGAGGTCATGGAGTTCCACGGCGGCAGGTCCGCCGAGCTGTCCGTCTACGAGGAGCTCACCGCGCGCCAGCGCCGGCACGACGCCGAGCGCGGCTTCTGCCTGTGGAGCATGCTCGACGAGGAGGGGCGGGTCATCGGCTTCACCGGCGCCCAGCCGTGGCCGCACGCGTGGGGCGGGGCGCGGGACGAGATAGAGATCGGCTGGCGGCTCGCCCGGCCGCACTGGGGCAGGGGTTACGTGACGGCCGCCGCCCGCGAGACGCTGGACCGGCTACGTGGGGCGGGCGTGCCGAGCGTCGTCGCCATGGTCGTCGCCGGCAACGAGCGCTCGATCGCCGTGACCCGCCGCCTCGGCATGGAGCTGGAGCAGACGTTCGCCGTGCCGTCCTCGGACCGGGTCGGGCACCGGTACCGGCTCATCCTGTGACGGTGCGCGGCCGGTCCCCGCGCGTACGGCGCGGTTACGCCGCCTTGAACCCCCGGTGCAGCGCGACCACGCCACCCGTGAGGTTGCGCCAGGCCACCTTCTCCCAGCCCGCCTCCTGCAGCCGTCCGGCGAGGGCGGGCTGGTCGGGCCAGTCGCGGATGGACTCGGCGAGGTAGACGTACGCGTCGGGGTTGGAGGACACCGCCCGCGCGACCGGGGGCAGCGCGCGCATCAGGTACTCGGTGTAGACGGTGCGGAACGGCGTCCACGTCGGGTGCGAGAACTCGCAGATCACGACCCGTCCACCGGGCTTCGTCACCCGGTGCAGCTCGCGCAGCGCGGCGTCGGTGTCCTGCACGTTGCGCAGGCCGAAGGAGATGGTCACCGCGTCGAAGGTGTCGTCCTTGAACGGCAGCCGGGTCGCGTCGCCCGCCGTGAACGGCAGCCAGCTCTGGCGCTGCTTGCCGACCCGGAGCATGCCGAGGGAGAAGTCGCAGGGCACGACGTACGCGCCCGCGCGGGCGAAGGGCAGGGAAGAGGTGCCCGTGCCGGCGGCGAGGTCGAGGACCTTCTGCGCGGGCCGCGCGTCGACCGCCTTCGCCACCTCCTTGCGCCAGCCCCGGGTCCGGCCGAGGGAGAGCACGTCGTTGGTGAGGTCGTACCGTTCCGCCACGTGGTCGAACATCGAGGCGACTTCTTGCGGCTGCTTGTTCAGGGAGGCGCGGGTCACCGGTCCATTGTGGCAGCCCGGCCTCCCCGGCGGCGTCGACGGGTGACCCGTCACGGCAGCAGTCGCGGCCTCCGCCTCGCCGCCACGTCCTCCACCCAGCCGCACAGCAGTACGAAGACCGCGATCAGCACCCAGGCGACGCCGAACAGGAACCACTGGCTGTCCAGGGGGAGGTAGGTCTCGGCGGCGGGTGACTCCCAGAGCCGGTCGATCAGCGGGACGGCCAGGATCAGCGCGATCTCGTGCCACAGGTAGACCGTGACCGCGCGCGCGTTGAGGACCGTCACGACGCGGTCGAGGCGCCGGAAGCGGGCCAGCCCCGCGAAGTCGATGGCGCACCGTTCCTTCGCGTACATCAGCAGCGTCACGAACCCGGCCGAGAAGAAGGCCTGGGCGAGGGGGACGTCGTCCAGGTCGTACGACCCGTACTCCGCCTGGTGCGTGAAGGCGAACCACGCGCCGAACCCCAGCGCCGCGAGCGAGCCGGCGACCACCGGGCCGGGCCGCAGCCGCCGCAGGACCCCGTCCCGGTGGGCGAAGCCGAGCATCCAGCAGAAGACGAAGACCGCCAGATCGGTCAGCGCGGTGCCGAACCGGTCGTCCGGCGGCACCCACACGCAACGGAACGCGACGATCGGTGCGAGGGAGAGCAGCAGCACCGGCACGGGCGCGCGCCGGAACACCCTCAGCAGCAGCGGCGAGAGCAGCACGAACCACAGGTACGTGCGCAGGTACCAGACGACCTCCCAGGCCTGCTCGGCCCACGCGTCGCCCGGCGGATCACCCAGCGGCACCACCCAGTAGACGATCCGCCAGTCGGGCACCCAGCCGTGCAGCAGCATCGCGGCGACCACGAGGACGGCGAAGAACCAGAAGGGGGGCAGCAGCCGGCGCACCCTGCCGCGCAGCACCTGGCCCGCGGGCCGCTCCAGCGACTTGGCCATCAGGGTCCCCGCCAGGGCGAACATGATCCCCATGGAGGGGAGGACCATGCCCGCCCAGGGCCAGCCGAAGGTGTGGTACGCCACGACGCGGACCAGGGCGAGGGCGCGCAGGGCGTCGAAGTAACGGTCGCGCCCGGCGGGCACCCCGCGTACGGAGGTCGCCGCGCGGTGCCGGTGCGCGCCCGTCACCTCGCCCCCGCCGCCGGCGTACCGACCTCACCCGTGCGCTTCAGCTTCTGCCAGCGCAGCCGGCCGCCGGTGAGGGCCGTGACGCAGGAGTGGATCAGGACCAGGTACATCATCTGGCGGTACACCAGTTGCTGGAGCGGCAGCATCAGCAGGTACCGGTACTTCTCCCCGTCCAGTCTGAACGCGTAGGCGGCGCAGACGAGCTGTACGCCGAGCACCGCCAGCCAGGCCAGCAGGGACGCCTGGAAGTCGACGAAGACCATGGCGTACGCCGTGAAGAGGTCGATCAGCGGCGCGAGGAGGGGCGTCAGGACCTGGAAGACCACCACCAGGGGCAGGCCGACCCGGCCGAAGCGCCCCGAGGGACCCTTGTCCGTGACGGACCCGCGGTGCTTCCACAGCGCCTGCATGGTGCCGTACGACCAGCGGTAGCGCTGCGACCACAACTGTCCCAGCGAACCGGGCGCCTCGGTCCAGGCGCGGGCGTGCTCCTGGTAGACGACCCGCCATCCCGCGCGGTGCAGGGCGATGGTGATGTCGGTGTCCTCTGCGAGGGTGTCCTCGCTCATCCCGCCGGCCTGGAGCACCGCGTCCCGGCGGAACGCGCCGATCGCGCCCGGGATGGTGGGCATGCAGCGCAGCAGGTCGTACATGCGGCGGTCGAGGTTGAAGCCCATCACGTACTCGATGTGCTGCCAGGCGCCGATCACGGCCTTGCGGTTGCCGACCTTGGCGTTGCCCGCGACCGCGCCGACCTCGCGGTCCGCGAAGGGCTGCACCAGCTGTCGCACGGTGTCGGGCTCGAAGACCGTGTCGCCGTCCATCATCACGACGATGTCGTGGCTCGCGTGGCGGACGCCGTTGTTGAGGGCGGCGGGTTTGCCCGCGTTCTCCTGGCGGACGACGCGGAGGTTGGGCAGTCCGAGCCCCTCGGCGATCTCCGGGGTGCCGTCCGTCGAGCCGTCGTCCACCAGGACGATCTCGATCGGGTGGGTGCTGCGCGCGAGCGAGCCGAGGGTGCCCGCTATGCACTCCCGCTCGTTGTACGCGGGCACGACCACCGTCACCGGCCGGGTGACGGGTGACCCCCAACTGAACCGGCGTCTGTTGCGCTGCCGGTGGTGGCGGCGGGCCAGGACCAGCATCATCCCGAACCGGGCGATGACGGCGACACCCACGACGACGAGGCCGGCCGAGAGCGTCGGTACGGTCCACTCGGCGACGTCCACGGCGGCGATGAGGGCCTTGCCCTCGTAGAGGGTGGTGCCGGTGGCGGTGCGGTGGGCGGCCTGGAGGGCAGCGCCGGAATCGGAGGCCCCGCCCGGCGGTTGGGGCCCCTGCTCCGCCATGACTCCGCTGACGGTGGTGAAGGTGTAGCCCTCCGCCTGCATCTTCTCGATGTACTCGCCGAGCGCCTCGACGGTCTGCGAGCGGTCGCCGCCCGCGTCGTGCATGAGGACCGACGCGCCCTCGCCGTCCTCGGGAGTGGCCCACTCGACGATTCTGTCGACGCCGGGTCGCTTCCAGTCGTCGCTGTCGGTGTCCACGAAGACGCTGGTGTAGCCCTCCTCGCCGAGTGCCTCGTAGACGGGCCAGCTGTAGTTGTCGATGGCGTCCGTCTCGGAGGAGTACGGCGCGCGGAACAGAGTCGTGGTGATGCCGGCCGCGCCCGCCAGGGCGAGCTGGGTCTGCTCGATCTCGCGGGTGATGCGCGCGTCGCTCTGGTACGACAGGTCCACGTGCGTGAAGGTGTGGATGCCGATCTCGTTGCCCTGGTCGACCAGGTCGTTCACGATCCCGGGGTTGCGCGCGACCATCGAGCCGACCAGGAAGAAGGTCGCCGGGACGTCGTACTCCTCGAGCACCTCCAGCACCTGGGGCGTCCAGGTCGGGTCGGGGCCGTCGTCGAAGGTGAGTGCGATCGTCTTGTCGGGCACCGACGTGGTGACCGCCTCGCCGTCGCGGAAGGACAGGATGGGGCCGCCGTTCAGGACGTCGTCGGGCACGTCACTGGAGCTGGCCCCGGTGCGGACGCGCTCGTCGCCGCCGACCTCGGCGCGCAGGTAGCCGTCGAGGAGCAGCACGCTGGTCAGCGCGAGCAGGAGCAGCAGGGCCAGGACCACCCGGGGCCCCCGCAGCGCCGCCGCCCTGCCGCGGGCCCGTTGCATACGGGAGGGGGCGCGCCGGCTGCGCCGTGGCGGGGTCGTCGTGGTCATGAGGGGCTGCGTTCCGGGGTGACGGGCGCGCCCGACGGCGGAGTGCCGCCGGGCGGCGGCGCGCCGCCGTCGCCGAAGGGAAGGAGCTGTGCCGGGGTGGACGAGATGCCCCAGCCCATGAACGCCAGGCCGAGTACGACGGCGTAGCCGAGGCAGACGGCGCCCACGAGCATGCCGATCCGGCGCAGCACCCTGGCCCTGCGCCCGGAGGTGTCGACGAACACGGGGCCCGCTGCGCGCCCGGCGTTCCCGCCGCGTTTACGGCGCCGGCCGCGCACCGGGGCGACGGCGTGGTTTTCCATGACGGACTCGGAGTGCATTCCGTGGATATTAGAGTTCTTCCATGTGATGGAAACTCGGTATTCCATGTGAGCCGCCCATGAGAATTGCCCCACCCTGTCTCTTTCCTTAGAGACTGCAAGGCCGCAGCTCAGGACGTTGGAGCACATGCAACAGTCGAGTGCGAACGAATACCGAAAATCACGAGAGAGCGGGTGCACACGCCGTGCGGAGATATGCGAAGCCGGCCGCCGGGCTGGTCTGTCTGGTGGCGCTGGCCTGCGCGGGCTGCTCATCCGGCGCGGACGGTGACGGCTCCGCCGCCGGTTCCGCGTCGTCCACGGCGTACGCGCCCTATGTGAGCGCCACGACCGCGTCCGGCCTCGACGCGGCGGGCTCGGCGTCGGCGTACAACCTGGCGTTCGTGATCGCGGACGGCGAGGACTGCACCCCGACGTGGGGCGGGACGGCCGCGGTCGACGACCCGGCGGTGGCGTCCCGCATCTCGGCGCTGACCGACTCGGGGGCGACGGTGCGGGTGTCGTTCGGCGGGGCGTCCGGGACGGAGCTCGCCGAGTCCTGCGACAGCGCCTCCGCGCTGGCCGAGGCGTACGGTCAGGCGCTCGACGCGGCCGGGGCGAGCGCGGCGGACTTCGACGTCGAGGGCGACGCGCTGACGGACTCCGCCTCGGTGGACCTGCGCGCGGAGGCGATAGCCCTGCTCCAGCAGGAACGGAGCGACCTCTCCGTCTCGTTCACCCTGCCCGTCATGCCCTCCGGCCTCGACGCCGACTCCGTGGCCCTGCTGGAGTCCGCGAACGACCGCTCCGTGCGGGTCTCCACGGTCAACGTTATGACCATGAACTACGGCAGCTCGTACGACGGTGACATGGGCGACTACGCGGAGACGTCCGCCGAGGCCGCGCACGACCAGCTCATGGAGGTCTTCGGGCTGTCGGACGAGGCGGCGTGGCAGGGCCTGGCCCTCACCTCGATGATCGGCGAGAACGACGTCGACAACGAGACGTTCACCCTGGACGACGCGGCCCAGGTGCGGGAGTTCGCCGAGGAGAAGGGCGTCGCCTGGGTGTCGATGTGGGCGTCCTTCCGCGACCGCGCCTGCGACGCCGGCTCCGCTTCCGGCTCCGACACGGACGACGCGTCCACCGACTGCAGCGGGGTGGACCAGGAGGACGGGGCGTTCGCGGAGGCGTTCTCGGGGTGACCCTCGAGGCCGCCCGGCACCTCATCGCCTCCGGTGCACCAGCCGCCCCGCGCACACCGTGGCGAGACAGGCGCCGTCCCCGGCGAGGACGGCGAGGTCGGCGCGCCCGCCCGGGACGATGACCGCGGGCCGTACCCGCGCCAGGACCACCACGTCGTTCCGGTCGGCGGCCGCCCGCAGTTCGGGGGTGTCCGCGTGCTCCGCCAGCACGGCGACCGCGCCCGACTTGAGCACCGCGTGCACGCGTTCGCGCGGTGTCGGCGCGTCCGGGAGCGGTCCCTCGTGGACCCGCCCGGGTCCGAGGGTGCCCGGCCAGCGCCGTACGCGGGCGCCCGGGAACCGCTCCAGCAGCTCGGCCGGCGTGCCCACGGCGGCCACCCGGCCGCCCTCCACGAGGACGGCGCCCTCCTCGACGGGCTCGGAATCGTCCCAGCCGTACCGCAGCTCGTCGGCGGCGTGGATCGTCAGCACCTCGGCCCCGTCCGCGCCTAGTTGGTGCCGATGAGCTTCAGCTCGGGGTGGGCCGTGCCGCCCTCGATGGCCGTGGACGAGATGTGGGACTGGACGCGGTCGTCGACGGGGTCGTTCGCCGGATCGTCGTGGACGACGATGTGCTCGTACGTCGTCGTGCGCTGGGCCGGGACGCGGCCCGCCCGGCGGATCAGGTCGATGATCTCCAGCCGGTTGGAGCGGTGCTTGGCGCCGGCGGAGGACACCACGTTCTCCTCCAGCATGATCGAGCCGAGGTCGTCCGCGCCGTAGTGCAGGGAGAGCTGGCCGACCTCCTTGCCGGTGGTCAGCCAGGAGCCCTGGATGTGCGCCACGTCGTCCAGGAAGATCCGGGCGATGGCGATCATGCGCAGGTACTCGAAGAGCGTGGCCTGCGTACGGCCCTTGAGGTGGTTGTTCTCGGGCTGGTACGTGTACGGGATGAAGGCGCGGAAGCCGCCCGTCCGGTCCTGTACGTCGCGGATCATGCGCAGGTGCTCGATGCGCTCGGCGTTGGTCTCGCCGGTGCCCATGAGCATGGTGGAGGTGGACTCCACGCCCAGGTTGTGCGCGGTCTCCATGATCTCCAGCCAGCGCTCGCCGCTCTCCTTCAGCGGGGCGATGGCCTTGCGCGGCCGCGCGGGCAGCAGCTCGGCGCCGGCGCCCGCGAAGGAGTCGAGGCCGGCCGCGTGGATGCGCTGGATGGCCTCCTCCACGCTCACCTTGGAGATGCGGGCCATGTGCTCGACCTCGGAGGCGCCGAGGGAGTGGATGACCAGCTGCGGGAAGGCCTGCTTGATGGCGGAGAAGTGCTGCTCGTAGTACTCCACGCCGAAGTCCGGGTGGTGCCCGCCCTGGAACATGATCTGCGTGCCGCCGAGCTCGACGGTCTCCGCGCAGCGGCGCAGGATGTCCTCCAGGTCCCGCGTCCAGCCCTTCTTGGTGTCCTTGGGCGCGGCGTAGAAGGCGCAGAACTTGCACGCCGTCACACAGACGTTCGTGTAGTTGATGTTCCGCTCGATGATGTACGTCGCGATGTGCTCGGTGCCCGCGTACTTCCGCTTCCGGATGGCGTCGGCGGCGGCGCCCAGCGCGTGCAGCGGGGCGTCGCGGTACAGGTCGAGCGCCTCCTCGGGGGTGATCCGCCCACCGGCAGCGGCACGGTCGAGAATTGACTGGAGGTCGGCCTTCTCGGTCACCGGGGGTCCCTTTCAGGTGGGTGTGGGCGGTCCGGACCAGCCTACGCCCACCCCTCGCAGCGCCCCGCCCCGCCCGTGGACGACCACGCCCCGCCGCGCGTCAGGCCGCACGCGCTCCGAGCAGCAGCGCCACGTACGCCCCGGCGATCAGGGACGGTCCGATCGGATACGCGGTGCGCCGCCCGATCCGCCGCGCCAGGGCGAGCACCAGCCCGTACAGCCCCGCGAACAGGATCCCCGCGAAGGTCCCCAGCATCAGGACGCCCCAGCCGTACCAGCCGAGCACGGCCCCCAGCCCCAGCCCCAGCTTCACGTCGCCGAAGCCGAAACCGTCCGGCCGGATGAGAAACAGCACAAAGTAGAACCCCCCGAGCGCCAGCGCCCCGAGCACCGCGGTGTGCCACTCCCCCGCGTGCCCCGGCACGAACGCCACGGCCCCGAGCAGCACGACCGCCGCCCCGGCCAGCGGCAGCGTCAGCACGTCCGGCAACCGGTGCACCCGGAGGTCGACCAGGGCCAGCAGGACGGCGACCGGCGCGAGCACCAGCCACACGGCCAGCTCGGGCCGGGGGCCGGTGGCGACGGCCAGGGCCGCGCACAGGAGGGCGGTCACCAGGGCCACGACGGGCGTGCCCGGCCCGTACCGCGTCCCGTCCGCGCACCGCGCCGTCCCGAGCCAGCCGCCCGCCGGGCCGGTGAGCGGGTGGCCGTCGGGACAGGCGTCCCGCCACGGCTCCTCGGGCTCGACCGCCAGCCGGTGCGCGGGTCGGGGGACGAGCACACCGGCGGCCGCGCCCCAGAGGGCGGCGGCCCCGGCGAGCCAGAGCGTCACCGCTCCACGACGAAGGAACCCATGCCGCGCGTGGTGATGATGAGCCCCTCCTCCCGGAGGGCTGCGGTGGCTTTACGGACGGTCTCGCGAGCCACCCCGAATTCCGACTCGAGCTTCACCTCTGAGATCAGTCCCCGCACGGGGTATTCACCGCTGGCGATGCGCTGCCGCACTACTTCGGCGATCTGCTGCCACTTGGGTCTTGTGGGGTCGAATTCGAACACAGGTGAACTGTACGTACGGCTCTGCAGCCAGTCATAGAGACTTACTTCCCCCAGTCTCCCCCCATATGGGTAGACAGGCTCGGAAACAAGGCTCTACGGTTGTCACGACAGACCCCGGCGACGGTGGCTGCCGTCCCGGGGCTCGGCCAACGCTTACACAAGGAGCGTCGACATGGCGGACCTTATCGTCCAACTCCTCACCTGGGTGCTCAACCTCTGCATCCCGCACCCACCGGGACGACACCGCGCCGGAGATCTGATCGCCCCGCGGTTCGTCGTCCCACCTCCGCCGCCCCGTTTCACGGAACGGCTCGACGGAAGCGCGTCCGCCGTCGTGCGCCCCTACGTGCTCTCACCCGAGGAACGCCGCGCCCTCGACTTCGCCTGCGCGGGCGCCGTCCGATGACGACGGCCCAGGACGGCCCCCGCCGCCCGATCCGCATGTGCGCCCGCTGCGGGTGCACCACCGACAGACCGGTCCTGGTGCACGAGGTGCACGCCGCCACCGGTCCGGGATTCAACGTGTACGCCTGCCCGGACTGCGCCCCCGGCTATCCGCCGCGCAGGGATCCGTCGATCGATTGATCTCCATTCCGCATTCCGCGCGCCGCTTCGCGAACGTGCACGTGAACGGCGCGCGGAATACGGAAGGAATTCAACAAGCCGCGGTCACGGCTGCAGCAGTTCCACCCGCACGTCCGCCGGGAAGCCCGAGGTCGGGCCCACGCGGCGCGCGAACTCGCCCACCGCCTCCAGCTGCGGCTGCCCGAAACGGAAGTCGAGGGTGGTGAAGTACTGCTCCAGGATCTTCTCGTCGAAGGCCTCCCAGCGGGCCGCCTGCTCCGCGACCTTGTCGACCTCCACCAGGGACAGGTCACGCGAGGCCAGGAACGCCTCGTGCACCTTCCGGGTGACGGCCGGCTCCCGCTCGGCGTACTCCCGGCGGGCCGCCCAGACGGCGAAGACGAACGGCAGGCCCGTCCACTCCTTCCACAGGGCACCGAGGTCGTGCACCTCCAGGCCGTACTTCGGGCCGTCGATGAGGTTGGCCCGCAGCGCCGCGTCGCCGATCAGGACGGCGGCTTCGGCCTCCTGCATCATCAGCGCGAGGTCCGGCGGGCACGTGTAGTACGACGGCTCGACGCCGATGTGCTCCGCGAGCAGCAGCTGCGCGAGCCGTACGGAGGTGCGCGAGGTCGAGCCGAGGGCGACGCGGGAGCCGTCGAGCTGGTCCAGGGGCACCTTGGAGACGATCACGCAGGACATCACCGGGCCGTCGCAGCCGACCGCGATGTCGGGGAAGGCGACCAGCTCGTCCGCGTGCCGGAGGAACTCCAGAAGGGTGATCGGCCCGATGTCGAGGTCACCCCGCACCAGCTTCTCGCTGAGCTTCTCCGGGGTGTCCTTCGTCAGCTCGAAGTCGAGGAGCGTTCCGGTGCGTGCGAGTCCCCAGTACAGGGGCATGCAGTTGAGGAACTGAATGTGGCCGACGCGCGGCCTGGTGCGAGAATTGTCCATATAGCGAGGCTAGACCCCATGAGGTACGGTGCCCCCTTCGGGTGGTCCGGGTGACGCGAACCGGTGATCGGACAGCGTGGCACCACCCTCGTTCCCGCCGCGGCGACTACGGCACGCATCGCGACGAAGAAGGACATTCGGTCAACTCGGTCTGGGTGACGTTCAAACGTCCGGGTGAAGTGATCTTGACCTCTATTGCTTTCGGCTGCCCCCGTGCTAGGCTCGCCGCAAGTTGCAGTTTGGTTTCCCTTGCAGTACAGAGCCTGCGGAGCATGTGACCGCGGGCTCTCGTAGTTTTCAGACGCCGCACGTTTTTACACTTGCTGGTTCTGGAGCAGGGCGACCCTTTGGGCCCAAGGAGGGCTTATGGCTACCGGAACCGTGAAGTGGTTCAACGCCGAAAAGGGCTTTGGTTTCATCGCCCAGGAAGGCGGCGGCCCCGACGTCTTCGTCCACTACTCCGCGATCAACGCGAGCGGTTTCCGCTCCCTCGAAGAGAACCAGCAGGTGACCTTCGACGTGACGCAGGGCCCGAAGGGTCCGCAGGCGGAGAACGTCACTCCCGTCTGAGCCTTCGCGATCAGCAGCCTCGTGCTGTGAGCCCCGTGCTCTGATCCGGAACCGACAGCAGTACCCAAGGAGCCCCACGCCCACCGGCGACGGGGCTCCTGCCTTTTCGGGCGCTTTCACCGTCGGCCGACCAGCGCCTCCAGCACCCGACGTGTCCGTGTGCCCTGTGTGAGATCCGGTTCGAGGCCCTGGGCCCGCAGGAGGGCCGTCAGGGACGCCTGGACGACCTCGGCGCCCTCGGGTGCCACACGTTCGGAGATCTCGAACCAGGTGAGCGGCTCGCTCCCCCGTACCGTCCAGCGCTCCAGCCGTACCTCGTGGTGGTCCAGCCGTACGCCCGTCCAGCGGGCGGCGTGCACCGGGCCGAGGACGGTCAGGTCACCCGCGTCCACGCGCACGTCGGCGCAGTCGGCGAGGAAGGCGCGCTGCCGGCCGGAGAACAGGGCGGCCGGCTCGCTGGCGCCGGAGGTGACCGCCTCCACCGCCGTACGGCCGCAGTCGGAGGCGAAGGAGGCGGCGAACAGCCGGCTCTCACCGGACCAGTCGCCGCACAGGCGCAACGAGTCCGGGCCGTCCGTGCGGAAGTCCAGCCACCGTTCGGTGAGGCGGGAGGTGCGGCACGGGCTCAGCACCGCCGTGACGTCCCCTCCCCCGCCTCGCCCGCCCCCCGCCCGCAGCCGCAGTGTCACCCCCGCGTCCAGCAGCGGCAGTGGTCCGGGCGTGGTCCGGGAGCGGGCGAGGGTCCCTGGGGTGTACGGGGAGCGCGCGAGCGCCTCGCAGAAGTGGACGTGGCGCCGGGCACCCCCGTGGTCCGGCGCCAGCGCCCTGATCGCGGCGGCCGCGTCCGTGCCGGAGAACGTCACCCGGATCTCGACCGAGTCGAGCCGGGAGTGCGTTCCCGTCGGTGCGAACATCGGCCGTCCCCCTCGTCCACCGCGATCGGCTTCCCCCGTGGACCACCAGTGAAGGCCCCCCGGGGCGGGGCACGCTTCGGGGAACTCCCTACACCTGGCCGTGCGCCCCGCCCGGACCGCCGAACTCCGGGCTCCGGCACGCTTCTTGCCCGGTCCGGCGAGCGGCATGATGGAGGACGGGCGGTGCGGCGCCAGGGGGTGACACATGCGGCGACAGTCTCCCGGACCGGACGACGCGGCCCGCGGGGCCGACACCGGCACCGCCCCCGGCCGCCTCGTCCTCGGCCGCTGCGCCCCCGCGGAACTCGTGGGCCGTGAGCGCGAGCGCCGCCTGATGGACGACCTGCTGGTCGCGGGCGGGGCCGGCGGGGCCGCGCTGCTGCTGTGGGGGGAGCCCGGCATCGGCAAGACGGCGCTGCTGGACTACGCGGCGGAGCAGGCGGTCGCGCGCGGAGGGCGGACGGTGCTCCGGGTCCGGGGGATCGAGACCGAGACCGTGCTGCCGTTCGCCACGCTCGGCGACCTCCTGACGCCGTATTCGTCCCTTTTCAGGGAACTCCCGGGGGCACAGCGGGCCGCCCTGGAGTCCTGCCTCGCCCTCGGCGGCGACACCGCCGACGCGCCCGGCAACCCGTACGCGGCCTGCATGGGCGCCCTGAACGTGCTCGCGGTCCTCGGCGACGAGCGGCCCGTGGTCGTCCTCGTCGACGACCTGCACTGGGTGGACCCGTCCTCCCAGCGGGTGCTGCTGTTCGTCGCGCGCCGGCTGTCCAGCGAGCGGGTCGCCCTCGCCCTGTGCTCCCGCGAGGACCACGGCGAGTCGGGCGCGCGCCGCACCGTACCGGCGGTGCAGGTGGGCGGGCTGGCCCCGGACGGCTGCGCGGCCCTGCTGCGCGCCGTGGGCCGGGAGATCGGTCCGGCCGTGCTCGCCGAGCTCTGCCGGATCAGCGGCGGCAACCCCCTCGCCCTGCGCGAACTGGCCGCCGGGCTGACCGAGGAGCAGGCGCGCGGCGAGCACCCGCTGCTCGACCCACCGTCCCTCGGCCGCCACCTGGAGCGCGCCTGGGCGGCCCGTATCGACGGCCTCCCCGAGACGGCCCGCCGGGCCCTGGTCGTCCTGGCGGCCAGCCGCTCCAAGGACACCGGCCCACTGCGCAAGGCCCTGGAGACGGCCGGTCTCTCCCTGCACGCCCTGTCGGCCGCCGAGGAGGACGGCCTGATCACGGCCGTGCCCGAGGGCCTCGACTTCCGTCACCCGGTGCTGCGTCCCCTGGTCCTCGGGCGGGCGCCGCTCGCCCACCGCCTCGCCGCGTACCAGGCGCTCGCGGCGGTCAGCACGGGCCCGCTGCACGCCTGGTACCGGGCGTCGGCGAGCGCGGGCCCCGACGAGGAGGCGGCGGCGGGCCTCGCCGAGGCGGCCCGG